>JAGLNZ010000013.1 GCA_023139225.1 Desulfobacula sp.
TGAGTGGTCGGGGGCGTTATACCAACAACCTTTGCATGATTATAATTAGTGTTAAAGCCAAAACTTCCGAGAGCCGCTCAGTAGCCCCCGATCAGCTTAAGTGAAATGTTGGAAAGCCGTTTTATGGCTAAAACTATATACTTGAAATACTTTTTACACAATAGCCAGCTTACAGCCAAGGGCTTTTGTCACTTTGCTGATGGTTACAAATTTTGGGTTGCCATCTTCGGCGAGTGATTTATATAGGCTTGCTCGGGTGACTCCGGCTTTTTTAGCGACCTCAGTCATGCCCATTGCTCTGGCAGCGGTATTCAAGGCATGAATAAAATCAGACTCATCGCCAGTGGCAGCAACCTCTTGCAAAAAATCGCGAATCTCTTCGGAGGTGTTCAGATATTTTGCAATGTCAAAAGATTTTGTTTTAAGTGTCATGATTCAATCCTCCAGTTCTTTCAAAAGCCCGGCAACCTTTTCAATATCTTTCTCCTGGCTGGACTTGTCACCACCAGCCAAAAGGAAGACTACCCTGTAGTTTTGGATGGTGTAGTAAATCCTGAGACCAGTGCCAAAGAAAAAGCGCAGTTCAAACAGGCGGGGGTTAATTTGCTTAAAATCTCCAAAGTTACCGTTTTCAACTCGGTTGAGCCTGGCCAAAATTCTTATTTTTACCGTGGACTCTTTAAGTTTAGAAAACCATTTATCATATTGTTTTGTACTTCGAAGTTTTTATTTCATAACTCATATGTATCTCACAGGATACAAATCGTCAAGATAATTTTGAATAGTTTCGAAAAAATATTTGATATTTTAAATTGGAACTCAAGAAAACCTTGATCTGGCACTAGGGCTTTCCAACGTTGCGCTTAAGCCGCGCGGCCCTTTGCGTAGGCTGCAAGCGCCTTGTTGGGTTCTTTTCGTGTATTTGTGAAATCCAAATCCAATTGATGGATCCTTCGGAGTTATCTGCATTAATGTGAAACCATTCTTTTTGTAAAAATGATGGTTCCGAGTTGCATAATCCGGTGTCTCAAGAGTCCAGGTAGATACCTGAGGGAACATTCGTTGTATTTTATTAATGATCCATGAACCAATACCTGTATTCATGTGCTGCTGTCCGACGTGTAGGCCAAAAAGCACGCCATTTTCACCATCAATTTGTAGAATGCAGCTTCCGACAAGGTCGCCATTTTTTGTGCATTTGAGGTAGGTTTTTGAATGTAACCATCCTTCATGTTTCTCTATGGTATCAAGGCCGGGTGGGTCACCGTCATCTATACCATCCGGTCTATAGGTTTCGTCTTCAGCAAATGCACTCACGGCAAGATCGCGTAGTTGAACTATGTCTATTTGAGTTGCTACATTTAGTGAGAGCATGATTTTCTCCTGCCCAACGCAGAAGTCAGGTGCAGCCAAGGTTTGCCACAACCTCTGTTAAAAATTATATCTTCCAATTTTATAACAACCTGCCAGAACGGCGTAGACCCTGGTTGTCACCTGAACTGACAGGGTTATCCAGCCATTTTATCTTTCTCTACTAGTTGACCAGTTATGTATTTATGCAAAACACTTTTTATAAATGTTTGATATTTTAACCCTGCAAGATCAGCCTGTTCTTTTATTTTTTCCAGTTCAAACGGGTCTATCCGTATATTCATTTTTGTATGTTTTTTCATAAAATCTTTTGCTGCCGATCTTATTTTATTTTGTTCACTTTTAGAGGGCTTTTTCAACTTACTTACATCCATGGTTTTAATAGACTCCATTATCTCTTTTTCTTCTTGGTCTATATATTCAGGATCATATTTATTCATTTTCCTTTCCTCCAATCAAATATTTAAATTTCCTACTTGGATATATTGTTTTCAAGAACCAAGTATCGTTTTCAATGACGTAAGGCACACAATATGCGTAATTATTTATATCCACCACCATCACTTTTTGATTAGGATATTGTTCTTTATTAGGATGTTCAAAATTAAGTAGAATGCCTTTGTCTTCAATTGCCTCAATTACATTGGAGAATGAAATACCACGTTCCTTAAACAGCTTGTCATTTTTATATTGATTAAAATCAAAGTTCATAATATGAATATATTGCAAAGTGCGCACAATGTCAAATTTTATTTCAACTTGCTATCTTATTGTTCTCTCGACTGGATGCAAAGATCACTGGTTGCAGGGGTTTTCCAGTAAACTTGTTCGTGGTAATAAAATTTGTTAAACTACAATTTTTCAAAGCGGCTCAGTCCCCTGCAATCCAGTGAATCGCTATGTTCTGTGCACTTTTGGATTGAAAGGCTAAGCTGGTATTGCCAGAGGTTCTATGCCTGAGAGATCAACATCTTGTTTAGCTTGCCATAAATCATAGCTATCCTGCATAAGAAGCCAGCTTTCTGGGCTGCGACCCAAACATTTGGATAGGCGTAGAGCCATGCCAGGGCTAATTGAACTCTGTCCTTTTATAAGTCTAGAAAAAGTCGAAGGTGCAACTTTAAGCCGTAATGCAACACCTCTTGGGGTCACTCCCAACGGCTCCAAATATATATCTTTGATAAATTCCCCCGGATGGGGTGGGTTATACATAGCCATTAGTGATAATCCTCATAGTCTACAATATAGGCGTTACCATCTTTAAATTTAAAAACGATACGCCAGTTTCGATTTACATCAATCGCCCATAATCCTTGGTGATCACCTTTCAAACTATGGAGCCGCCATCCTGGAGTATTCATATCTTCAATACAAGTAGCAGTATCAAGAGCTATAAGTCGAAATCTAAGTTTTTGCCGGTGCCCAGGTTGAATCCCAGCCAAATTACCATTTTCAAAGAATTTCCGCAGTCCCTTGTGTTTGAAAGTTTTTATCATAGATATATCATACAGCATGGTGCGCAATACGCAACACTTTTTTCTTAATTCTCTAATATCAAAATTTTGTATCAAGCACAGAACGCAAAGCTGAGGGGTCGGGGGCTATATGTCGACAACCTTTGCATGATTAAAATTTATGTTAAAGCCGAAACCTTCAAGAGCCGCTCAGT
>JAGLNZ010000130.1 GCA_023139225.1 Desulfobacula sp.
TAGTCCGTAGCATTTTTTTTGTTTTGAGATTTGGATATTAAAATACGGGATTTTTGGAAAAATCCATATATTGCTCTTTAAAATCTGCTGGCAAGGTCATTAATAACTCAGAAACTCTTTGCCGCCAAGAGGATTGAGTTGTTATTTTCTGCATCAAGGTGTCAATTATATACAATTGAAAATATGTAGCTCGATTATTTCCACTAAATCCATTTGCGATTAATTTAGTAGATTTCTTTGAAATTGAATGCTTGGAACTTGAATTCCAAAATCGCTCATGATGGGCACATAAATTTCTGCAATCCACCACTGATCGCAACAGGTCATCCAGAGATTTTGATGTGAGTTGAAACTTTTGACTTATCCCTTTTTTATGTTTTCCTCTTAAATTGGAAAAAAGATGAGAAACATTCCCAAAAGTTAATATTTCCATAATATTCCATGATGGAGGATAAGGTGACTTTGAACCATATTTGTCACGGTAATGCTTAATATGATCTTTTTTTCTGTTCTTCTGAATTATTTTTTCAAGCGTTGTGATGAAAAATTCCCATTCTGATTTTTTTTGAAATAATCTTTCCATTAAAAACCAATGGATACCAAATTTTCGACTCATGTAATTTGAAATAACTGCCTTTGCAGCTATTTCAATCCGTTCAATTGCATCTAAAACCAATAATTTTAATTTTCTATCGAAAATGTAAAGATTAAGAATATCATCAAATTTTGTACCGCTATCAAACTTGTCTTTATCATTTTGGAAGGGAAGAAAATATACAGATAAACGGTAATAGCCAATAAAAGTCAAATATCTTTTAGCTCTCTGATTATCTGGGACTATCAGGTCCCGGGCTTTTAATAAAGCCAATTGATCTTGAATTGATAATGAAGGTTTCGAATATTTCATGTCAAAAATAAAAAAACTCAATTACCTCTTTCGATATTATCCGTTCGAGACGGGGTAATTGAGTATTATCCATATTTATATTGGGTTTATTATCGCCATAATTGGTGGTGCTGTCAATAAAAATATGCAAAAGAATTACGCTTTTATTCATAAAATATACTTTTCGATTAATTATCATGGGACGATTTTAATAACTGGGTTCCAATTTTAAATCCAAAATCTTGCATTATAGAGGCTAAGGTTTCCAATTTCTGGGAACTCATATTCAGGCCACTCTTCAATCAAAGCTTTATTAACGTTTTAATGTATATTTTAGTGTAGGATTTACCGACTTAATGCTTTTACTATTCTATCTCCGTTCAAGGCACCGCCTCTGGTAATAAGTCTTACAGGCAATTCCTCTAAATGTGATTCTTTAAGGCCTTGGTAAATTTTAAGCAAATCATTCGATGTTAGGAGCGAAATACTAATATCATATTCGTATTCACATTCACCAATAAAGTCTTCTGTGAAATCATTTGAAACAATAATTGCTTGGTTAACATGATATCCATTCTTTTTACACAGCGCCTCATAAGATTTAAGCTGCCGGGATACAGCTGTAAATTTATTGTAATCCTTATCTTTAAAGGTTTTGCATTCCGCAATAATAACATCCTTACCGCCTAAATTTATAAGAACATCCATCTTTGATCTGGCGTTATTTACAGTTGATCTCAATTTTTCATCAACAGAAAAGCCCAGTTTTTTGAATAGGTCTTTGGTAAGTTTTTCATAAAGAGAACCCAATTCGCTTTCTTTAACGACAAGCCCTTTATCCTTTAATGAATTTATATCACGGCAACCAATTTCCACATAGTTGTCCAAGTATAAATCCTGAATATTTCGGAAACTGTTTATAATGTTTAATACATTATTTCCTCTGGAGTTTATTTTATTTTGTTTTGAAAATTCAACTAACTCTTTTTTTGGCAGAAGATATAATAGATCTCTTGGGCCGATACCATAATCAGTAAGAAGATCAGCCTGCATAACTTCATCTTCCTGAAGCTCAAACTCAGCTTTTACTATTTTTTTCAAATCTGGTTTAAACTCAACAAGCAGTGCAACCAATTTGGTCAATCCATCTTTGGAGAGTGACGTTGAATCTTCTTTTTCCTGATTTCTAAAGTAATCCAATAAGATATAAATTCTTTCTTCTAATGATCTACCGAGTTTTGGCACAGAAATATCTAAATCTTTTGTGATCAGTTCTTGAATTCTTTTGGCTTTATCACCTTTGGTAGTTTTATCTTGAAATATTTCATTTTTAAGTAGCGACGTGACATTCACACCTTGATGCAATATGGCATTTATTTTATCAGCTCTTGGAAATTTTCTATCAATTCCGTGCCTTTTTGAAATCAAATTTATTTCAGGATCTTTCAAATGTTTCAATATCCTGCGTAAATATTTAAAAGGTAATTCTATCTCTAAAATTTTCCTAAGAAGATAAATTATTTCATCCGGGATAAATATGGTATTTGATTTACGATTGAAAAAAACAATCCCTGTTTCTTTTAGTTCATTAATGACATCATCAACATTGAATTTATCAGGAGGTATGATTGAGTAAGTAATGGCTTTTTGTTCTTCACGAGACAGATCAAGGCTTTTTGACAGAGTATGAAGAATTGTTTTTTCTTCCCACGACAATTGTTGCTCCCGATTGTTCTCTATATCATTGTTATAGGCTGTGTTTACACAATTTTTGAAAATGATATAGTCCCGTTTTCTCTCTGATGATATGTCTGTTTTATCTTTTCCTATTTGTGTTTTTATCGACTTGATCTGGTTATTGAGATTCTTTAATGATTTTTTGTATAATCTGTCAAACCAGTCCCGGGACATGATTTGATTTCCATCCCGGATAAAGATTTCAACGACTAACTCAATTTGAAAGTTGCTAAACCTTATGCCATGCTTCAGATGTTCTGTATATTCATCTCTAAGCAAATTGAATAACTGAACGATATTGGAATCTTCAGCTTTTTTAAGGACATTGTCACTATCGGATAAAATTTTATCAATCTTTGGATTTTTTTCTCTGTTATCTTCACTATATTTATCCAGTATTTTCAAGAAAGATATTTTTTCAATTTGATTTACCTTGCTTAACACTTTTATTAGGTTCATTGGTAATCCTCCTTAAAAATTGATTGATTATTTTTTAAAAACATTGAACACAAACGTTGCGGTTCAACTGACGCAGGGGCTTCCACTGCGCCTGGTAGAAACCGATATTTTAATAAAACTATATAATTTTCTAAGCATCCCGGTCCCTGCGATCAGGTAAAATCGCCTTGTTCTGCCAAGACTGGATTAGAATGACTATCTATTTATTATTATCTTGATAAAATTCTTAAGATTTCCAAACAGTTTATAATATTTATCCAGAAAATGATCCTTCTCATTACGGGTAATTGCCGGAATTAATATTTCTTCATTTTGATGGTTTAATGCAAAGTCATTTAAATAACTAAGGTCTAATTCAAAGCCTTTTCCTGTTTCCCATAGTTCTATTATGAATTTACCGTCATATTCTTCATAAGTAGCTGGCATTTGTATCGTTATTTTGTCATTATAATACTGTCTTACAATAGGTTCCCCAGAAGGATCATAAAATGAGACTACTGCTGACGTATCAGAAATTTTGGAAATATCTAAACTATAGCCGTCCTCAGATTTCCAAAAACCTATAAATTTATCTATACCAAATTTCATTCGTCCTTATTCCTTATTATGAAGTGGTAGAACTTGAAAATCTGCGGTTTCATCCGCAGCATTTTTTTTGTTTTAACCCAGTCAAGACTTCTGAGCCAACCATGAGCCAACTATGAGCCAACTGAGCCAACATTAATTTTATAAATTGCACTCGAACCTTTTGTGCCGGTATTTATTAATAATCCTTTTCTCTCTAACATCTTAATGTCTCTACCTGCAGTAGCCTTGGAAATATTTGCTATTTTCTGGTATATGGAATTGGTAATATTACCATGATGTTTAGTGTACAAAACTGCTTCAATCTGTCTCTCATTAATCTCCAGTTTTCTTAAGCTTTCTTCAGTAAACCAATCTTTAAATATTTTACTTAAGAATCCACCCTGCTCCTCTATCAAAACAGGCTCTGGCAAACCTGCTTCCTGACAAGATTCAATTATTTTGATTGTACCTCTTCCCCAAGCATCAATATAGCCGCCTTTAAAACATACGTCGGCAATTAATGGGCTTCTCGGTTTGGAGCGATGTATTCTCTTTAAGTCTTCTTCCGTTATTCCATCGGGCAAACCGCCATCGTTCCAGACACTGAAATGATCATCATATAGACGAATTTGTGTTTGAGAACCTGTGTAATTTCTATGGACCAAAGCATTGAGTATCATTTCACGCACAGCAGCAACCGGATACTCGTCCCTTTCCACTCGCTGCATGCCTTCAAAATCAACGGGGTGAATCAAAAATTTAGCATTCAGTATTTCTTCAATCCGTTCTTTCATCTGGATCAGATTCCCTTCAATAACCTCATGAAATTTCAGGTCAGAATCAGATTTACCAAATTTGCCAATTTTGACGGCTGTATTTGGATAAAATTTGCCAGGATCTTTGCCGAACATCACAATGGCAGATCTTTTTAAATTGCCACCTTCTATTAAACGGAGTTTTTCAAGTAAGCTTTGAATGCTGATATCATTTTCAACAATGATACGTTTGGCTTTTTTAGCATCTTTGAGAAACTGGGTGATAGCAGTTCCATCAATATCATCAATTGATGCCCGTTGTTCAGGGATATCATCCCAGGTTTTCCCAGTTCTTTTCAGAATGAACTCATTCAATACCGGACCTTTCAGCTCTTGAAGAGTACTCCCGATTCTTACATAGTATCTGCCTCTCATGGAGATTGGCACATCATAACGGGGAACTATAATTTCAAGGAAATACTTATTGTCTTTGTCTTGCAGATTGACTTCTGCAAAAACGCCAAGAATATCCCGAAATTTATTGGGCAGCTGCTCAAGCAAATTGCGATGGTTACTAATCCCTTTAACATTACCAACGTCATCAATGCCGATGAACAGTTTACCTCCGTTTGCATTGGCAAATCCACAGATCCATTTGAGATAGTCATCATGCCAGTTTTGTTTGTACTCAATGTTTTGTGTTTCTGCCATTGTAAATATTATCCCTTGTTATTAATTATATTATCCGCCTGCTATGACTCAAGCTTAATTGTGATCACAGTGTGGACAATTTTTCCTTTTCTGTGCACGGTTCATAAAACTGTTTCCTTCGCTATACATTTCTGGTGCTGAACTCTTTGTTCTTTGTATATTTCAAGTAAAAAGTGTACCACTAAATTAATAAAAACGCATACAAGTTTTAAAAATATAACTGTATTTAACTTGAAAATCTGCGGCGTAGTCCGTAGCATTTTTAAAGTTGGGATGGTGTGAGTTTTTAAAATCATTCAAGTCATGCTTAACCTTTTTTTTGAAATCAGAACATCACGTTTAAATATTGGAATCTTTCTATAGAGAATGGACAACTATCCTGACACATAGGGAAAGTACCCCTCTTTCACTTTCCTTAATATAGCAAGTCCTCAAAATCTTTAATAGCCTGTTCAGCAATAATCACTTTTCTTTTCTGCTTGAATTTTACTATTTTGGGGTCATAATTTTCCATAACGTTTTTGTAAGCATCGTGAACGAACTTCCTTGCCAGTTCTTTTTCTTTCTCAATTTCATCA
>JAGLNZ010000131.1 GCA_023139225.1 Desulfobacula sp.
TTCAATTCATGGGACAGATGGCTGATCATTTTATCTTTCGCATTATTAAGGCTTTTCAACTCTTCATAGGCTTGTCTTAATTCCCTTGAGACCCGGGCATTTACAATTGAAAGCGCGACGGTGGCAGCAATGGTATTCAAGGTTTCAAGATCAGTATCATCAAAATCTCCTGTTTTTTTGTTGTCAGCCGCCAGTATGCCAATAATGCGGTCTTTATTCCTTAAAGGGACCAGGAGTACGTTTTTAACCTTATAGCCAATTTTTTTATCCCTTGATTTATACTGGTTCTGGTCATCGGAAAGCTGGTTTAGAATCAAGGGCTTGCCGGTTTTAACCACCTGGCCTGATATAAGTTCATCAACCGAAAACCGGGCTTTTTCAATGCGTGCCCTTGTATTGGGATCATCATGGGCAGCACTTAGAAAATAAAATTGTTTTTGAGACTTATCCAGCAAAATTGTATTAGCGCTTTCAGTACCAAGAAGCTTTTTGATTTCCGTGTTCACGTAAAAAAGAAGTTTTCTCAGGCCCGGATATTGGGGAAGAACTTTACTGATGTTATTCATGACGTCACGATTGCGTTTGATCCGTTTCTCCATTGTCACATCTTTAAGGACAATAATCATTCCGTCAGGATTGTTATTCTGATCCCTGTCCAGGCCGATTCGAATGATCACATCAAGAATTTTGCCATCTTTTGTAAGCCTTTTAGTATTCAGTTCCAGGGTGTCTTTTCGGATGGGCAGGTTTTTAATCCTGTCGGCCAGTTCTTTTTTAAGAGAATCGGGGATATATTGCCTGCCTTGTTTGCCTTTCAACTCTTTTAAAGTCCAGCCAAAGGTTTTGGTAAATGCGGGGTTCTGATAGGTAACTATCCCTTTTGCATCTCTGACAATGACGGGATAAGGTAGGAATTTCAAAAATCTTTTATAGTTTTTTCTGTCCTCCTGGATGATCTGCGCATCTTTCCTGGTTTTTTGAGCTTCCTTTTTTAAGGTTTTAATTTGAAGCGCCAATTCTTCATATGTGGGTTTTTGAACCATGGCTATCCTATTGAAGTTAGAAGTATAAAAAACAACATAGATAGCTTTGATTACCAATTGCTGCCGGTGCTGTAAAGAAGAATTTGTTTGATTTTTCAGTGATTTCAAGTTAAAGGGTTTTTTAAATATTAGTTTTTCTTTAGGTCAAAAGGAGAAAAAGAATGGATAATGAATCATATGGACAACACATTATTTTTATCATCATCTTAATATGCATTCTTTTTTTGAGTTATTGTTCACTCCCGTCAACCCGTACCTTGGAGCTCGAGCACAAAATATCAAAAAAAGCACTAACTATAAATCCCATACATAAAGACAGCGAAAAGAAAACAGTTCAAGATGAACCGATTGAACCGATTGTAAAAAAATTAGAGGAAGCTAAACCAGATACTGTCAAGGCCCCGTCTGAAGAGTCACCCACTCTTTCCGGCACAACAAACGTTAAAGAACAAAAGGTTGAAACCACAGTCGAGAATGGGAAGAGAACGGCACAGATAGATGTTATTCCCATGAATAATCCTCTGTATAAGACCCATAAGAAAGGGATTATACAATTTACCCATAAAAAGCATGTGGAAGAATACTTAATCGCCTGTGGCAGATGCCACCATGATGAAACAGGAAAGCCGCTGGATTTAACTTATGATGATAATCCCAGGGGTTGTATTGAGTGTCATAAAGGGACCCAAAAACCAAAGGGTGAAAAACTTGGGAAAAAAGAAAAAATAGCCAAGTATCATTTTGAAGCCCTTCATGCCAATTGTATTGGCTGCCACAAGGATTACAACAAGGAAAAAGGGGATGCCAAGGGTAAGGGGCCTGCACCGACATCCTGCACCAAATGTCATCCAAAGAAATAGGCAATACCGTAAGATCAGCTATTAAAGATGAAGGTTTTTGGGTTTATGGCGCCAGCAGTATTGTTTGCTGCATCCCGGCATCATAAATGTTTTTTCAATGGTTTGTTTACGGGCAAAATTGTCGATAAGCTTTAATGCATTCCCGGTAACAAAAGAGATAAGTTTGATATTATTCTCAACGATTAAATCGGCAGGTTTTGTGGAAATAGCACCACATATCAGAACGGGAATTTCCATTTTTTCAAGTGTTTTAATTAGATCAGCAGGTTTTTTAGGATCAAAGGACGTATAGCTTTTTTTAACTATTACCCGATTTTGAATCTGCACCACAAGAAGTGTGCCGGCAGCATCAAAAACAGGTGAAATACGGTTTCCCCAAATTGTTATGGCTAATTTCAATGATATCCTCCCTTTGTTCTGACTTTTATGGAATTGCAAACCATGTGCCTGGACGAAATGTTTTTATTGAATTAATCAAATATCTTTAAATATTAATCGCTTAAGTAAAAACAAGATACAGGACAATTCATCCGGGACAATGAAAAGAGTTGCAAAACTAAGACGATTCCGGTTGCAGGCGTTGCAATTTAAAAAAAAATTTCTATAATATCATTCCCAGTTTTTTAATTCTTCTGAAAAGGGTGCTTTTATGGATACCCAGATCTTTAGCTGCAGCACTTCGGTTATAATTATTGCGCGCCAGGGCATCAGTAATAAGTTTGATTTGTGCCGATTTAACAGGATCATTATCTTTATCTTCACTGATATTGGATGCCAGGGATAAGAAACCGGGCAGATGATTAAGCTTTATGTAGCCTTCGGAGCAAAGGACAAAGGCATGTTCAATGATATTTTCAAGCTCCCTGATATTGCCCGGAAACTCATGGGACATAAATGCCCGAAGAACTTTTTTGTCAATCCCCTGGATAAATTTTCCCTGGCGGGCATTCATTTTCCGGATAAACTGATCCACAAGAAGTGGAATATCTTCCATTCTATGTCTTAGCGGCGGTAAGGAAAGCCGGATAACATTAATCCGGTAATACAGATCCTGTCTGAACAGGTTTTGAGAAAGAAGGTCAGCCAGATTTTTGTTGGTTGCTGCAATAATTCGTATGTTGGTTTTCTCCTGTCTCAAGGCACCAAGGGGGGTGAACTCATGTTCCTGAAGAACCCTGAGAAGACTGACCTGAAAAGCCGGGCTCGTATCTCCGATTTCATCAAGAAAGATGGTACCGCCGTCGGCAAGGGCAAATTGGCCGGGTTTGTCCTTCATGGCATTGGTAAATGCCCCCTTTTTGTATCCAAACAGCTCCGATTCTAAAAGCGTATCAGGAAGCGCCCCGCAGTTTATAGCAATAAACGGGTTTTTTTTTCTATGGCTCATATTATGAATGGCCCGGGCAAGCAATTCTTTTCCCGTACCGGTCTCTCCTTCTATCAGAACAGAAGAATCGCTGTCAGATACCTGGGGCAGGATAGTAAAAATATTTTTCATGGCGTCGCTGTTGCTGATAATATCTTCCACTTTAAATTTTGTTGAAAGCTCTTTTCTGAGCTGTTCAACAAGAGAGTGATCCCTGAAGGTTTCAATCCCGCCAATAACATCGGCATTTTTATCGATTAAAAGAGAAGTGGATGCTGTAATGGGGATTTTTTTCTTTTCACTGTTAATAATATATCCGGACGAGTTGATAAAGGGTTTGCCTTCTTCCATGGTTCTTTTCAGTGCACAATCCTGTTCACACATATTGGAACGAAAGACTTCCCAGCAATGCCGGCCAATGGCATCTTTACGTGAAATGCCGGTTATTTCTTCTGCGGCCCGGTTAAAGGATGTGATTTCCCAATTATAATCTATTGTAAAAACACCATCTGATATGCTTTCAAGAATGACTCTGGTGGTATTCTCAGTAAGCGGGCCAATATTTTTTTTATTGATCATTTTATTCTATCCAGTTTTTTAATTTTGTCTGATTCTAAACCAGATGGTTGCATTAGTGCAATATTTTTTTTATTTTTTGTATTAATAAGCAATAGATATGCCATTTAATATTGATTCGCAAAGTTTTCTTTTTTTTACAACAGGTTATGTGTTGTATAAAGGATGTGGCAGCAAGGTATTATTGAAATAAAAAGAAGGGTTTGTAGTGAAAGCCCTGCAATGGTTGCAAATTCGCAACCGTTGCAGGGCCGAATATCAATTATCCTTTGGTCCAGATAATTGCTTTTCTTTTTTTGGGGATTATTTCCTGTAATTCTTTGATTTTGCCAAATGTCAGGCAATTTGCCATGCAGTGTTTTACACAGGCAGGTGCAAGTCCCTGTTTGACACGACCGGCACAAAAGACACAGGCCCTGGTAAAGGTGGGGATATTGGTAATAAACAATTTGTCATTGGGAAGGGTGTGGATGAATTCTATTACTTCAACACCTCCCACTTTTCCGGCAGGGCGGGTGTATTCCTGTTTACAGGCAATTTCACAAGCCTTGCAGCCGGTACAATATTCATAATCGATAAGCATTCCATATTCTGACATGAGTTTTATCCTTTCGCCTTATATACTTTGCACAGCATACTTTTTATGGGAGCGCCCAGCCCAGCTTTGCCTTCATGGCCCATGGGAATAAGCTGGTTGACATTGACATCCCATACACCGAACAATTCAGGCTCTTTGCCTTCTTTTTCCGGAAACCACCATCCATGTTCGGCCATGACTATGTCAGGATGAATAACGGGAGTGACAAGGGCTCTTACCGTGATCTTCCCCAGCCAGTTTTCCACACAGACCTTTTCCCCGTGTGCTATGCCGTATTTTTTGGCTGTATCCGGGTGGATTTCTAAGACCGGATCTTTCTGCTGTTCACGAAGCCACGGGATTTGCCGGTGTTCCGAATGAAAGAATGGCCCCATTCTTCTTCCGGTACTGAGGATGAGCGGATATTCCTTGAACAGGTCAGGTGTACTGACCGGGCTGTAAGGCGGTTCTTCATGGTAAGGCATGGGGTCAAGTTCCCATTTTTCAAGCCAGGATGAATAAAGTTCGATTTTTCCCGACGGTGTTCTGAACCCCGGTTTTTTGTCTTCTCTGAGCAGGCCTTTCTCATACCGAAAATAGGGCTTGCTGGGGTGACCCTTGGGAGGGATCATCCAGGTCTTGTCACAAAGATCTTTATAGGTCATGTCAGCGGACTCTAAAAGACTGTCAAACAGCTGATGAACGTTGTCATAGGGAAAGTCCTTCATGAAGCGTTTGCACAGCTCAAGGTTGATCTCAATATCTGATTTGCAGTCCCCAACTTCCACCACTTTTTTGATGGCCTGTAATGGTACCCACCATGCTTTTAACGAGTCTTTTTCAAGAAAGGTTGCAGCAGGCAGAATCACATCACAGAGCATGGCTGTCGGTGTCATGAAAAGATCCACGCAAACGGTAAAATCAAGTTTTTTAATGGCCTTGTGCCATTTTTGGGGCTCCATGCCGGTGCAGGCAATGGGGTTGGCTGTCTGTATCCACATGCCCTTGATTTCATACGGGTCGCCTGAAAAGATTTGTTCCAGGACTTTATCCGGCTGTGCCCATGCCCTGAAATCTTTAATCGCACCATAATCATGCATGCCGATGCGTTTTTCCATTACATCCGGGGGCAGGCTTAAAATGGCACCGCCCGAGTGATAGGGATAGGTGACGACATCATAGGCATACCGGGCTATGGCATTGCCGCCGGGGTTATCAAGATTACCGGTCAGGCACCAGAGATGGTTGATGGCCTGGGACGTCGGAACCGTTGACGGTATGGTGTCAATGGGAAGTCCCCAGTGAAGCGCCGATGGCTTGCTTTTGGCATACATGCGGGCGGCCTTCCTGATTTTATCTGCGGGTACCCAGGTGATTTTAGACACTTTTTC
>JAGLNZ010000132.1 GCA_023139225.1 Desulfobacula sp.
GCATAGGCAACCGCATTAAATGCCGATCGGGTGAATACATTTCCGCCGGGGGCATCAAGGTTGCCGGTCAACGCCCATAAGGCCGCGATGGCATGGCACAAGGGCGTAATCTCCGGGGTCATGTCAATGGGAACGCCCCAGTGAATGGAGGCAGGCTTGGCAGCAGCATAAAATCTTGCCGCCTTTTGAATATCTTTGGCTGGAACAAAGGTGATTTCTTCTACTTTTTCAGGTGTATATGGTGCACAGCTTTCCGCAAATTTTTCCCATACAGTTGTACATGCAATTGTGCTTCCATTTAAAAGTTTTACTTCAAAAATTCCTGTTAATGCAGGCTTTGCGGATTTGATTGAATATTTTTGTTCTACAGTATTCCAGATAATGATGTCGTTTGTTTGTATATCAAAACCAACAAAATTTTCGTTTAATCCATCTGCGGTAACATCAGATTCCCTAAGTAGTTTTCCCGTATCATTTCTGACCAGTCTTGGTGCATCCGTCCAGGTTTCAAGAAAGCTAAAATCATAGAGTTGTTCCTTGATGATGACGTGTAAAAATCCAAGGGCAAGGGCAGCATCTGTTCCGGGCCTGATTTTAAGCCAGTGTTTTGAACGGGAGGCGAACCAGGAAAGTCTGGGATCAATGGTGATGATTTTTGTCCCTTTTTTCATCAGATCAATAATCCAGTGGCCAAACAGATTATCAGGACAGGTGGCAGAGATATTATATCCCCAGATGATCATGCATTCAGGGACCTTGTATTCCGGGTTATCATACCTTCCTTCCAGCCATTGGGCTGCATCAAAAACACTATAATCTCCCTGGATGGTATCAAGGGCTGCAATTCTCGGGCTGTAACAGGCATTTCCGCTTAAAGCAAACATGACATTGGGGCTGCCGTATGCATAGGCCAGCATGCAGATCCACGGGCCGATGTCCCGACCGGTTCCCATTGAAAAAATCATGCTTTCAGGGCCGAAATCATCACGTATGGTTTTCATTTTTTCTTCAATGATGTCAAAGGCCTCGTCCCATGAAATTTCTTCAAATTGATCTTCTCCCCGTTTGCCAATACGCTTAAGCGGAGATTTTAACCGGTCATGGTGATCTATATACTGGGTCATGGCAAGGGCCCTTGCGCAAAGGCGGCCCTGGTTCCAGGGGTGATCCGGATCACCTTCTATCTTTACAAGTTTATTATCTTTAATATGGGCAAGAACGCCGCAACCGCCATGGCACCCGGGGCCTGCGGACCATGTGGTTGTTTTAACGATTTTTGTTTTACTTTTTTCCATTTACCTGTCCGTAATATTGTTTGTGAATCATTAGAGCTGAGCACCTGCCTGCTTGGAAATGGTCCGGCCGGTCACTGCTATCATTTTTCCAAAGGTTTCAAATTTATCTTTTGTAAAAGTTCCCACAAGCACTATAGCTGCAGTAACTTCATTGTTGTGGTCAAAAACAGGTGCACTCACGGCAGTGATTCCCGGTGTGATTTCACCATTGTCAACCGCATACCCGTTTTCACGGCAGAACTTAAGTTCCTGTTCAAGCCTTTTTTTATCCAAAGAGTCAATACTGTCCCCGTGAAAGAAGAGCTGGTCAGAATCAAAGATCCGTTGCCGGTCTGTTTCATTGAGGAATGCAAAAATAGCTTTTCCATGGGACCCGTGGGTAATGTGCAGGGACTGGTATTGCCGGACGGTTACGGAAAGCTTGTCATTTCCATCATATTTTCCTGCAATATAAAATTGATCATTGCAGATGATCCCCAGCAATACGCTTGCCTTGGTTTCATTGGCCAGCTTTTGAAGATG
>JAGLNZ010000133.1 GCA_023139225.1 Desulfobacula sp.
AACCAGAATTCTCATAATAGTGCTCCTGTTCTTTTCCCTAATATTAAAAGCATTATAATGATTTGGTAATACAAATCAATGGATTTATAAATAGGTTTGATTTTTTAAAGCCAACACTGTAGACTTGCCCTTACTTTTATCCTGTAAAATTTATAAAAAAGGAAATTTTTTCTTAATGAAATATACTTGGTGGATTTTCCAGGTTATCATGACGTTTGTATCTGGTTTTTTTCTAATATTCGGTTTTGATCTGATCATAGGTTCCTATTCTTTGAATGATCCTTTCAGCTTTATCATGACATTTTTTGCAGCAAGCTTTGTTATATTGATCAGTTTAGCTTTAATGATCAGTTTTTTAATTAAAATGATCAGGGTCTACCGCCAAATCAAAAAATCCGGCCGGCCAGCAGGCAGATAAAAAGTCATGAGTCTTATTTTCAGCCTTAAAAATGTTTCCAAAACCTATGGAGATGATACCCTTTTTCATGATCTTTCAATTGATTTTAAATTAAATGAACAGCTTGGGCTTATTGGAATGAACGGCTCGGGCAAATCAACTTTATTAAGACTCATTGCCAATAAAACCAAACCGGATACAGGAGAGTTGATTACCAAAACCGGCTTAAAATTTATATATCTTCCCCAGGAAGATCGTCTTAATCCCGATAAAACAATTGAACAGCTTTTGTATGACAGTCTAATAAGCAGCCCTTTTGATGAAAAAGAGTGCCATAAAATTGTTCAAAAATCATTGGGGCAAGGTGGGTTTGAAGACCCCAATATGCTGGTGGCAAAATTGTCCGGGGGATGGGGGAAAAAATTAGCCATTACCAGAGCACTTTGCTTCAAACCTGATATTCTTTTATTGGATGAACCCACTAATCACCTTGATATTAAAGGTATTTTCTGGCTGGAAAAAATTTTAAAAACTGCTAAATTTTCATTTATTGTTGTCAGTCATGATCGTGCCTTTCTCGAAAATGTCTGTTCCAATGTGATGGAAATAGGCAAATATTATCCTCTTGGATATTTTAAAATTCATGGCCGGTATAACACATTTGAAAAACAGAGAAATAAATTTTTAGCAGCCCAGCAAAAGAAACAAGCTTCTTTATCCAGCAAAATGAGAAGAGAGGATGAATGGCTCAGGCAAGGCCCAAAGGCCAGAAGTACTAAAGCTAAATATCGAATTGAACAGGCCAGGAAACTAAGAATAGAACTTTTCGCCTTAAAAGACAGGAATAAAAATACAACAACTGTGGATATTGACTTTCACGCGACCGGCAGGCAGACAAAAAAACTTTTAAGAGCCTATAATCTTAAAAAAAATATCAATGGGAAAGAACTATTTTCCAATATTACCTTTGAAATTGGACCTGGATTTTGCCTTGGTATTGTTGGAGAAAACGGCAGCGGTAAATCTACGTTTTTATCAATTCTTGAAAAAAAAATCCGCCCGGATGAAGGCAAAGTCCAGTGGGCGGAAAATTTAAAAGTAATCGGCTTTCATCAGAACCGTTCAAAATTAAACCTTAAATCAACATTAAAACAAGCCCTTAACCCGGGCGGTGGGGACAGCGTCAATTTTAAAGACCGCTCCATCCACATAGTGACCTGGGCAAAGCGGTTCCTGTTTATGCCTGATCAACTTGATATGCCGGTGGAAAGGCTTTCAGGCGGTGAAAAGGCAAGAATTATCATTGCCAACATTATGCTTCACCCTTGTGATATTCTTCTTTTGGATGAACCCACCAATGATCTTGACATTCTTTCTCTGGAAGTCCTTGAAGACAGTATAAAACAATTTCCCGGAGCTGTTATAATTGTTTCCCATGACCGTTATCTCATGGACAAGGTCTGTCATAAAATTTTATATCTTGATCCCTTTGCAGAAGCAAAATTTTTTAAGAATTTTGATCAAATTATGAAATACCGTCAAACCATCCTTGAGAAACCGAAAAAAATTAAGAAAATAAACCAAAATAAAAAACAAATCCCCATGGCTTTTTCCTATAAGGATAAATATGAGTTAGAACATATTGAAGAAAAAATATTAAAAGCTGAAGACGAGGTTCAATTATTTTCTGATAAGATACAAGAAATGGAAACCATTAATACTCCTGAAAAGATGAAACGCTATTGTTCCCTGCTCAAACAGGCACAGGAACAGGTACATGATCTTTATGAAAGATGGGAGTTCCTTGAGGACAAAAAAGAAAGCAGCGATCATGCTTCCAATTAAACAATGCCAAGATCAATGGCTTTTATTACCTGTTTTGCCTCATCAAATCCCGGATCTTTTTCAACTGCGGTCTGAAAATAATTTTTTGCTTGTTCAGTCTCTTTTAAGTCCAGATAGAGCCTTCCGATATTATAATAAATATAGGGTTCATCCGGATGTACTTTCAGAGCCTTTTTATATTGAGTCAAAGCAACTTGGGGGTCACCTTTTTTCCGATACAAAACGCCAAGTGTATTAAAAACATTAAGTGAGTCCGTACCGGATTCAAGAATTTCATTAAGCACCTCTTCTGCAGCTCCGATTTTATCTGTGTCCATGTAAATTTCTGCTGCAAGATGCATATATTCTTCTGCCTTTTTAAGATCTCCCATAAGCTTATAAACCCTTCCCATTTCTTCATAAGCTTTGCCGAAAAGTCTGTCCAGGCTGGTTGCCATGGAAAAGGCCTCAATAGCTTCCGGATGCTTCCCCTGCGATGTTTTGATATATCCGATATTAAAATAGTATTCGGGATTGTCTTTTTGATCGACCAATGTTGAAAAAACTTCCAGAGCCTTGTTGTATTCTTTTTTCTCTATTAGCTGCAGTCCATGATCATATGTTTCCTGGACCTTTTGGACCACAGGTTCTTTATGATTTTCAAGGGCAAATAATATTTTTTTGTTCATTATTTTTTCATCATAAGGTATGACAAAAAGACCTGTTACACCAATTTGGCCGGCCTTTATTACTTTGAGTTTTGTAAACGCCTTGTCTGTCAAAAAAAAAGGAGTATCAGCAGAATTGTCTTCCCGCCTGACAATCTTTAGCAATGCAGGCCCTGTCATTTCTTTCATTTCATAGGCACAGATAATGCAATCAATTTTTTTATTTTTCATTATTACCCAGGCATTATCGGCTCCATCAGCCAGCAACACCTGATTAAATCCCAATTTTTTGACGGCTTTATCCAGTTGATTTAATATAGTCTTGTCATCGTCAACTAACAGAATCTGATTATCATTCATCAATTTACCTATAGTCTGTCTAAATATGGTTTTTTCTTTATCCTTGCAGGCTTACTACCCGGACAGGACAAATCATTATACGCTTTTTTTATCTGATAAACAATCTTTGGATCATAGGTATCAGAAAACTGATAAACAAAAAATCTTGAATTTTTATTTGAATACTTTTGAATTAATTTCGCAATTTCGTTGCATTGGTCTTCCCTGTTGTTTTTATTGGCAAACTCAATTGTATCAAGAAATAACTCCCCCCAGGTATTTGAAATCAGAAGCTCAGCCTTATTTACAACATTTTTAACATACAATAAAAGAATCATTATCTTAGACCATACAGCATTTTGTTCGTAGCAACTATCTGATAAAGGCTTTAACGGCTGAAATGCCATATAAAGCCTGTCCGTATCAATAGGCTTGTCAACTGATTCAAACAGCAAAAAATCTGTTTCAATGTTTATGGTTGCCTTTTGTCTTCGATAAAGCTGGCTTTCAAAAACCCACCCCAAAACACCCAACAAGTGTGAATGTCTATAGAGCCGATCTGTTCTTTTACCGGTTTGGGTCAGGGTATTAAGCTCCCATGACTGTGGCTTTTTTACAATGTCCAGATGTACAATGTTTCTTCGTTTTAAATAAGTTGAACACTCGGGAATTTTGCTGGGATCTTTTAGCAGTCTCTGCCTGGTTTTATTCTTTAATATTGCCCAGTTCCTTTTTTCACTTCCTTTATCAAAAAAATTATTTTCTTTGGTAATTTTCTGAATGGCATGATTATACATTTGGGCAAGTCGTTGAATAAATGTTTTTTCCAAAAGCAGTTTTTCAGACTCTGACCAGCTTGAATAGGATAAAAGCTTTACCACTTGATTCTTATTTAAGTTCCAGCTTCGCATATACTTATCCAGCAAATACCGCTTGGGTGTATTTTTAAGCGGCATTTTAACATCAGGATAGTTGCATAATCTAAAAAAAATAGCATTTTTTATTAAATTAACACCTTTGGGATCTTTTTGTTCATAAAATTCAAGAATCCTATCAAACAGAGCTTTGTATGGATCTACGCCATAGTCATCGATTCCTGCCTTTGAATAACCCTGCTTTATCTTTTCACACAACAAAGATGTATCCTTTGTTTGATTAAAACCATAGGTAAAAATCATGCTTGCTTTAATAACTGCTTTAATGGGATCTTCACTGGATTTGCAAATATGCCATAAAAGGCCTTTTATTATATCTTCGGGAGGTATGACGTCTATTTGCCCAAGATCAATCAAATCATTGCACAATGATAAAATCTGTGAAGTAATCCCGGCAGTATTCAGGCCCGTATTCGTTTGTAAAAACTTCAAGTCCGGCAGAACAGACCACACAGGAATTTTACCGGCTATCATTAAAAATGTCCTGTAAAACTCTTCCTTTAAAAATATCTTTGGCGCAGTAATGGTTTCCTCACCCTTAAAAGGTGCATAACAATCATTTTTAATATCCTTTTGATCCATTATAAAAAAAGTGACTTCCTGATCATATTCTTCCCTGCTGTATTTCAAGATGGTATCTAATTTTTGCTCAAGGCATTCGTAACGTTCTTTAGAAAATCGTTTTTTATCTATTATCACCCAATAATCAAAATCCGAACCCTTGGACTGGGTAAAGGTTCCAAGGCTTCCAATATGATAGAAGCCCATAACGGCAGGGGTGTCGACCTTAGTGTTTTCAATAATGGATTTTGGGAAAATTTTAGTTTTTACAGCTTCTTTATAAAATCCTGAGCTCTCAAAATTCCAGATACCGTGAGCAGACACCTTGGTATCAATAAAACCGGGATGTCGAGGTGAATTGATGTGCAGCAAAAACGGAATTTTTATAAAAATCTGCAATTTTTTTTTTGTTAAATAGCGAATGGCCTCTCTCATTCTGACCATATTATAATTAGAAAAAGCAGCCCGATTTTTCTTAATTTTAATTTTAAGATCGTTCAATATGTTCTTTGTTTGACTGATATCATCACCCTTTTAGGTTTCATAAACCCATTGAAAAAGGTTGTAAAAAGGATTATTATCCCAATATTATATTGTCGGATACAAAAATTTTTCAAGATTTGTTTTTAATATGGAGAAATAATGGTTGAGTCTGAAACACCCCATGCAGGCATAGAATTGGATGTAATTGATTTATCCCAACTAAACCGGATATCTTCCTTTCAGGATCACTCTATATTGCATTCATCAAAAATCAACCATAAAACCTTTGTTAAGGATCTTTTAAAAAAAGTTCTCAATCATGATTCATTTTTATCATTTTCCGTTCAGATCAGAGATGTGAACAAAATATTAAAAATGAAGTATTCCTCTGCCAGTGATATTGCCGATGTCATTTTAAAGGATGTGGCTTTGACAACCAAATTGTTGAAACTTGTAAATTCTTCATTTTACGGCCAATTTTCAAACAAGGGAATCGGAACCATTTCAGAAGCCATGATCATTCTGGGTACTGAAGAAATTCAGCTTGCGGCTGCCAATCTTAAAATTTATGAATTAATGCAGGACATTGCAAATATTAAAGTTTTAAAAGACAAGGCTTTAAAAGCCTTACAACGAAGTATCATTGCCCGGCAAATAGCAATTGATGAAGGCATAAAAGGTGCCGAGGCTATTCAAATCGGTGCCATGCTCTATGATTTTGGTGAATACCTGGTGGCGCTGTTTTCACCTGAAATTTTTATTAATATAGAAATATGTATTGATGAAAAAAACGTGACAAGAGAACAGGCTTCCAAATCCATAATCGGGATATCCTATAGTGAGCTGGGACGATTTGTGGCATCCAAATGGAATCTACCCTCTTCTATTATCTATGTCATGAAACCTGTTACAAACTGTAATGTTGATAAAAACAAATTGTCCGCTGAGGATATCCAAAGGTATATTTGTGCTTTTTCAAATGAATTGTGCAATATTGAATTTTCCAGGGAAGGTGAATTAATCGGTAAAAAAATAGTCGAAATTTCCGGGAATTATAAAAAATGCCTTGAAATTCAAGCCACAAAATCGGTTGAGTTATTAAAAATGTCAGGGAATAAAATTACTAAACATGCTTCGATTTTAAAAGTAAGTACTAAAAAAGAATAGACCCTACTTTCCCATATAATCTACTAATTTTCCTGTTGTACTTCTAAGATGCTGACTCATCAATTTGGATATTTTCCATAAAATCTGAAATCCTAATTTTGGATGATCTTCAGCAATATCCAATAAATTTTTTTTTGAAATAAAAAAAATAATGGAATCTTCTGCGGCTATTCCTGTTGCAGATCTGGGCTCCCCATCTAGTAATGCCATCTCTCCAAAGGTCTGAGAACTTTTTAAGGTAGCAACCTTGCTGATTTCATTATCACTTTGCTTAAGGATATTAATTGATCCTTTAACAATAATGCCAAGGCTTTCTTCTTTTACACCTTCCTTAAAAATAACCGCTCCTTTTTTTGCAATTATCGGATGAATATAATGACAAATCTGACGGATATTATCCCAGGAAAATTCATTGGCCCACTTGGTTTTTTCAAGTATCTGCGCATACTTTGCGTATTTTTCGTAATGAATTTTCTTTTCAGGTGTCTTGGTCATGCATAACCCCTTAAAAATTAATTTAACACTGACAATTCTAAAGGCTATACCAGCGGCTGTCAATTTTATTCTTTTATGATGAATTCTTCCAGTTTTTCAAACAACGAATCCGGCCATTGCTCTGCTGAAAGGAAAAGCTGTTTTTCCTCCTCGGTCAAATTTTCTTTAATACTCGGTGGCAAACTGTCATAAGCCATTTGCCGTTCCTTATCTATTTTCTTTTTTTCTTTCATAAATTATTCCCTTTTATGAATATAACCTGGATATTAAATAGGTTACCGCGGTTTCAACCTTTAAAATTCTTTGTCCGATATGATATGAAGAAAATCCTTGTTTTTCCAATGTTTCCACTTCGATATCAATAAACCCGCCTTCAGGACCTATCACAAGGGTTATCTTTTTATTTTCACCAGACGGACAGATTTTTTTAGTTTTAGGATGGGCAGTAATACACAAACTGTTTTTTGCAATCCGGGCAAGTTCCTCTTTGACAAAACGGGTAAAAAACCTTTTTTGATAAATCTTTGGCAAAACCGTATCCCTGCCTTGTTCCAGTCCAAGCACCATATATTTTCTTAGATTATCTTCGCAAAGTAACGGGCTTTGCCAAAAACTTTTTTCAACTCTCCATGAATTCACAAGATAAATTTTTTTTACACCCAAACTTGTGACACTCTCAATGATCCTTTTTAACATTTTCGGTCTTGGAAGTGCTAAAACAAGTGTTAATGGCAAAGGCTCAGGCGGATCATTATCAAAACAAATTTTCATTTCAAGAAAATTGTTTGATATTTTAGTAATTAGACCTGTACCAACCTTACCATTAAGAAGACCGCAGACCATTCTATCATTTTTGGCTACCTTGTTTATCAGGGTTAAATGCTTAAACCGCCTGCCTTTTATCATGACATGGCTCTGATCAATAAAATCTTTATTTTCTAATAGGACAAGATTCATTTTAAAAAAAACAAATCCCCCATAAACCTGTGAAGGAGTCTGGAGGATTTGCCGATATCTTTTTTCCTACAATTCAAAAGTTGTCATACTGATGACAAGATCCAGGTCTTCGATTTCTTTTACAACTTTGGGAGGAACAGGGGAATCTGTTCTCAGGAATATTATATTTCTATCTCCGTCATCTTCTCTGCCCACCGTCATACGGGAAATATTAATATTATGCTTTCCAAGGGTCACTCCCATTGAGCCTATGGAACCGGGCTTATCAACATTATGAATCAAACCGAGATGTCCTTCGGGAATGACTTCTAATCTAAACTTATTAATCCTTACAATTCTGGCATCATCCTTTCCAAAAATGGTACCTTCAAGGATATTGGTTTCTTTGTTGGTTACTGCTGTTACCCTGATAAGATTCAAAAAATTTCCCGCTTCCTTGGAAGTGGATTCTGAAATTTTAATTCCCAGTTCATTGGCAAGGGAAATCGCATTAACAGAATTGACCTCATGCTGGACAAACTGGGCAAGTAACTCTTTAATTCCGGCTATGGTGATTGGTTTTAAGTCTAAATCAGGAAATTTGCCAATATATTCAATATCAACTTCTTTGACACCACCCTTTGTGATCTGCCCCAGCATTTTCCCCATTTTTTCAGAAAGATACAAAAAGGGTTTAAGTTGCTTTAATATTTCTCCTGTAACAGATGGAACATTGACGGCATTAATGACGGTATCGTGCAATAAATAGGCGATAATCTGGTTTGCTGCCGCTACGGCCACGTTTGTCTGTGCTTCTTTGGTTGATGCGCCAAGATGGGGTGTTGCGATTACCTGGTCAAGCGTCAACAAAGGATGCTCTCCGGGAGGTTCAGTGGAAAACACATCAAGGGCAGCGCCTGCAACCTTGCCGGATTGGATGGCATCATAAAGAGCAGACTCACTGATAATGCCTCCCCTTGCACAATTGATAACCATAACACCGTCTTTCATCTTGGCAAAGGCCTCGGCATTTAGAAGATCAATTGTTGCATCCATTTTGGGAACATGAATCGTGATATAATCAGATCGTTCATATAATTCATCCAGAGAAACATATTCAAATCCGGCCTTTTCAATATGCTCAGAAGAAATATTGGGATCAAAAACAATGACTTTCATTCTCAAACCTTTTGCAAGATTTGCAGCAATGGAACCGATATTACCGAATCCGATCACACCATATACCTTGTTACTGATTTCCCTTCCCTGGAGCAATTTTTTGTCCCATTTGCCTTCCTTCATGGACTGGGTGCCCCGTGGAATATTTCTTGTTAACGCCATCATCATGGCAATGGCATGCTCGGCGGTTGTCACCGTATTTCCACCCGGGGTATTCATAACCGCCACACCCTTTTTTGTGGCTTCGTCAATATCGACATTATCAAGGCCAATCCCGGCTCTTGCTATAACTTTCAGGTTTGTTGCTGCTTCAAGGATTTCTTTTGTGACTTTAGTAGCACTCCTGATGGCCAGAGCATCATATTTGCCGATAATTTCCTTTAATTCCTCCGGAGTAAGCCCTGTGTTTACATCAAGCTCAATACCTTCCTGATTTTCAAAAATCTCAAGGC
>JAGLNZ010000134.1 GCA_023139225.1 Desulfobacula sp.
CCTGAAATTTTTTCCGGGTTAAAAGAAAAAGAAGAAATTACAGAAGAGATTGAAAGCAAATTGAAACAATGCCTTGAAGCCTATGACGAAGAATTCAAGGATGCTGTATAGTAGCTTGGAATTTTTTCGTAAAATCATTCACTAACTTATAGGCGTAAAGGTAGATATAATGGCAACTTTAAAAGAAGTGCAATCAAAGATAGTCAGCGTAAAAAAGACTAGACAGATTACCTCTGCCATGAAAATGGTCGCCACTTCAAGGTTACGCGGTGCTCAGAACAGCATGGAGGCATTTAAGCCCTATGCCGGCAAATTTGCCGAGGTTCTGGGAAGCATCGCCGGTAAAGCAGGTGACAATGCAAGCCCGTTGCTTGTTCCCCGTGATGAGGTTAAAAAAGTGGCGCTCATCCTCTGTACATCCGACAGGGGACTTTGTGGCGGTTTTAATGTACATTTAATTACAAAAGCTGTAAAAATAATTGAATCAAAATTTGAAGGCAAGGATGTTTCCTTTGTCTGTTTTGGTAAAAGAGGAAGAGACTGGGCAAAAAAACAACCCCAACCCATTGAAGATGAATTCATCGGTGTTGTTGGGGGAAATATTGAGTTCAGCGTAGCATCCTCTTCAGGACAAAAATTGATAGACTCTTTCCTTGAAGGATCTGTTGATGAAGTATATTTGATTTATTCTGACTTCATAAATCTGGCAAGACAAGAGGCAGTTATAAAGCAAATTCTTCCTATTCCATCGCTTGCTGATGTTGCAGACGAAAAAGAAAAGGACAAAGAGGGCGACTTCCTTCCGGAACACATCTGTGAACCTTCTTCTGATGCTTTGCTGGGTCAGATGCTGCCAAAGAATATTTTTATTCAGATATATGATGCACTGCTTCAGACTTCAACCAGTGAGCATGCCGCTCGTATGAGAGCAATGGATAATGCAACCAGCGCATGCGATGATATCGTTGGAGAACTTCAGACAATATACAATAAAACAAGACAGGCCGGTATTACAGCTGACCTTATGGATATTGTCGGTGGAGCAGAAGCACTTAAGGGATAAATTTAAGATAGACTTAATATAAAAACAGCTTTAAGGAGAAAAAAATGGCTGAAAATATAGGTAAAATATCACAGGTACTCGGTGCGGTTATCGACGTTGAGTTCGAACCCGGAAATCTTCCGAAGATTCTAACAGCTTTGAATATAACTAACCCGAATATTAGTGACATGGAAGACAATCTTGTTGTTGAAGTGGCCCAGCACCTGGGTGATAATGTTGTAAGATGTATTGGCATGGACATAACCGACGGTCTTCAAAGAGGTATGCCTGTTAAAGATACTGGCGCTCCCATTATGATGCCTGTTGGTGAAGCATCTTTAGGAAGAATTCTTAATGTTGTGGGAAGACCGGTTGACGGCCTGGGTGATATCTCTCAGGAAAAAATGCTTCCCATCCATAGACATGCACCTGCCTTTACAGAGCAGGATACTTCAGTAAGAGTTCTTGAGACCGGTATTAAGGTTATTGACCTTCTCGTACCTTTCCCCCGTGGCGGTAAAATGGGTATGTTTGGTGGTGCCGGTGTTGGCAAGACCGTTATCATGATGGAAATGGTTAACAACATTGCCAAGGCGCATGGTGGTATTTCCGTATTTGGCGGTGTAGGAGAAAGAACCCGTGAAGGAAATGACCTCTATCATGAAATGAAAGATTCCGGCGTTCTTCCGAAATGTGCACTGGTCTACGGCCAGATGACGGAACCTCCGGGAGCAAGAGCAAGGGTTGCACTTTCCGCATTGACCTGTGCAGAATACTTTCGTGATGAAGAAGGACAGGACGTGCTTTTGTTTATTGATAATATCTTCAGGTTTACCCAGGCGGGTGCAGAGGTCTCAGCGACCCTTGGTCGTATGCCTTCTGCGGTTGGTTATCAGCCGACACTTGC
>JAGLNZ010000135.1 GCA_023139225.1 Desulfobacula sp.
AGTGAAGAAGTTGAAATCGTGGTTGCTCCAGGTTCAGAGGGTGAGTTTGGTGCTCTTAAAGGGCATACAACATTTCTCACATCACTGAAGGTTGGAACGCTTCGGTACAAAGATGCCAAAGGAAAGGAAAGATATCTTTTCATCAATGGCGGATTTGCAGAAGTCTTGCCGGATAGGGTAACCATTCTTGCTGAGTCTGCTGAGTATAGACAGGATATTGATGTTGAAAGGGCGACAAAGGCAAAAGAAAGAGCCCAAAAGCGCCTTGCTGCCAAGGCTGCTGATACGGATCTTGTAAGAGCTGAAGTTGCTTTGAAACGTGCTCTGCACAGGCTTAGGATTAAAGGGACCCAATAGGGTGGGTTTAATTTAAGCATATAACAGATTCGGAAAACGAATTGATAAATAAAAAAGGGGGGTGCTTCTGTTAATTTGAAGCATCCCCTTTTTGAATTATATGTCTAAATATTTATTTAAAAAAGTATAATTTACGGATATGGTAATGGATTATAATGATGTTGGAGTTGTTATTCTTGCTGCAGGCAAGGGAACCAGGATGAAATCGGATATTGCCAAAGTACTCCACAAGGTTGCCAATAAAAGTATGGTTGTTCACGTGATTGGGTGTGCAAAAAAAATTGCTCCGGATAATGTGATTGTTGTTGTCGGTCACCAGGCTCAGACAGTAAAAGATGAAGTTGATAAGTATTTTAAGGTATTTTTTGCAGTGCAAGAACAGCTTTTAGGGACTGGGGACGCAGTAAAAACTGCAATTCCATGGTTGAAAGCCGATATTAAAGATGTTTTGGTATTATGCGGAGATGTGCCATTGATACAGGAGAGTACTCTTCGGAACCTGTTGGATGGGCATAAAGAAAGTCAGGCGAAAGTATCTGTTCTTGCAACCGATGTAGATAACCCCAAAGGTTATGGACGCATTGTCCTTGATGAAGACAAGAATATGCTTTGTATTAAAGAAGAGGCAGATGCCAATGACAATGAAAAGAAAATAAAAAAAGTGAATACAGGGATTTATTGTTTTGATAAAGAGCTCCTTATATCTGTTATTGATGAAATAAAACCTGATAATAACCAGGCAGAATATTATTTGACGGATGTAATTGAAATAGCACAAAAGAAAAATGAAAAAATTGCTGTGATCACTATGGATGATCCAAGACAAGTTATAGGTGTGAATACGCTTGAAGAGCTTGGCAAAGCTGAACACCTGATCCAACTATTTGCCAAATGAATTGCCTTGACTTTATGAAATATTCTGAACTATACTGAACATCAATAAGCTTTGTGAGAGTATGAAATTGGGTAAGGACCTTATTAAAAAAAAGTTTGATGATATTGATGGGAAAATTGATTTTATGATAGAATTTTGCCACACGCTTCAGCACGAAAATAGAGAATTAATATTAAAAATTAAGGGTCTTGAAGCAGCGCTTGATAAGAAAAATGAAACTGAAGAACAATTTTCAGAACAAGAGGTTTTGATTCAATCTAAAATTGACGGGCTTTTGAAAAAATTGGACTATTTTTCAGACAGCACTACAGGAAAGTATCAATCAAACCAGTAACCGAAGCTATTTCGGAAAAGGGATTTTTTTGGATGAAATTGTTACAATTGATCTTTTTGGAGAGGAGTTTAGATTTAAACCTGATAATCAGGTTGAAAATCCGGAACAAGTTGTACAAGATTTAAAAAAATATATAAAAGAAGCAGAAAGCTTGTTTAAAAACAAGACTTCCGGAAAAAACAAAATTGTAATACTGTTGTTAGCAGCTATGAACTTGTCAAAAGATTTTCATGAGCTAAAAATGCAACACTCCAAACTTGAAAACGAGATTAATAACAGAATTTCATCCTTGATAGAAAAAATTGATAAAGGAATTGAATAACTTAAGAAGTGTTCATTGTTATAAGTTTTACCCCTGCAATGTGCGTGATTGTATGACAGTCTTTGTCCTAACGCATAGTAAAAAGGGAGTCCACACTTTTACTGGTGTGCTATGTTCCTCTTATTATGGAAAAGCCTAAAGGTAATATTGGACAACCCACCTTTTGAACCTTTGGTTCAAAGCACTTACAAGCAACACGGCAGCTTGTGGGGGTAATAGTAACAACTTATAAGTCTTTATAATTTCGGTCCTTCCCCTAAGTCTTTGCCTTATTTCATATTTTTATAAAATTTAGACAATTACAACATGATGTGTTGAAGTTAATATAATTTAGGAGAATTTTTTAATGGAATATACGGTTGTACTCTCATCTATCGCTGTCGTTTTGTTGGGGTTGGGAGTCATTGCCTTTTTCGTTCTTAAGAAAAAGGCGATCCAAGAGAATCTGAATATTGAGGAAGAGCAGATACGTTTAATTAAAGAGGCTAAAGCTAAAGCCGCCACATTGCTAAAGGAAGCCAAGTTAGAAGCAAAATCAAGGCTTCTGGAAATGAAGAGTGATTTTGATTCTGAAACAGAGGAAACCCGTTCTGAACTAAAAAAGGAAGAACGAAGGCTGTCTAAAAAAAGTGAAAAACTGGACAAAGCCGAAGATCAGTCCTCAAAACGAGAATTAAATGTTCAACGAAAAGAAAATGAAGTACAGAATAAATTTGATTCAGCCAGCAAAAAAGAAAACAAGTATAAAGAATTATTAGAGGAAACAAAAAAAGAACTGGAAAAGGTTTCCGGGTTAACCTTGGAAGAGGCAAGGGAACTTTTGCTTAAGGCCATGGAAGAAGAGGCCCGGCACGAAGGGGCCAAGCTGTTTAAAAAGATCACCAGTGAAGCAAGGGAGAATGGAGATAAAGAAGCCAAAAAGATCATTTCAACTGCCATTCAACGTTATGCAGGTGAATATGTGGCAGAACGAACCGTTTCAGTTGTTCATCTTCCCGGAGATGAAATGAAAGGAAGAATTATTGGCCGAGAGGGAAGAAACATCAG
>JAGLNZ010000136.1 GCA_023139225.1 Desulfobacula sp.
ATCGGGGCGGTTCCGGCTATCGTGGCGCTGGCTTTGTACTCTTTACTGCCGATAATCAGAAATACCTATATTGCTTTAAAAAATGTGGATCCTGCCACCATCGAGGCCGGCAAGGGTATGGGGATGACAAATTTTCAGCTTCTTATTCAGCTCCAACTGCCTTTGTCAGCACCGATCATTATGGCGGGCGTTAGGACGGCTGTGGTTATGGGAATCGCCATTGCCGCAATAGCAGCATACATCGGCGCCGGAGGCCTGGGGCTTTTTGTCAGTGAAGGGCTTGAGATGTCGACCAATGATTCGGTCATTGCAGGGGCTCTTGCCATGGGTTTTCTTGCCATTGTGGCGGATATTTTCTTAGGCAAAACAGAAGAATGGATTACACCGACAGGCCTTAAGGTGAAACAGGCAACAGAATAAAGGAGAAAATGATGGGAACCATGTTAAGCCTTCAGAAAGTAACAAAAATTTATCCTGGAGCCGGGCATATCAAAGCGGTTGATGAACTCTCCTTTGATCTGGAGGAAGGTGAGATCTGCACAGTGGTCGGGCCTTCAGGATGTGGTAAAACCACTGCAATGAAAATGATCAACCGCCTGATATCCATTACCAGCGGTAAGATTATTATAGACGGAAAAGATATCGCAAGGCTCAACACCATAGAGCTTCGAAGAAGTATCGGGTATGTGATTCAAAACATCGGTCTGTTTCCCAATATGACCATAGGTGAGAATATTGCCATTATTCCAAAACTTTTAAAATGGGATAAAGCAAAAACAGACGAAAAAGTACTGCGTCTTCTTGAAATTGTTAACCTTGATCCGGATGAGTTTAGGGACAGGTATCCAAAAGAGCTTTCCGGCGGCCAGCAGCAGCGGATCGGCGTGGCAAGGGCTATGGCCGGAGATCCGCCTATTATGCTCATGGATGAACCTTTTGGTGCCATCGACCCTATTAACAGAGCGCATCTGCAGAATGAGTTTTTAAAGGTGCAGGAAAAGGTTAAAAAAACCGTTATATTTGTTACCCATGACATTGATGAGGCCATTAAAATGGGTGATAAAATATGCCTCTTAAAAGATGGTCACCTGGTCCAGTTCGCATCCCCCGAACAGATGCTGACCCATCCTAAAAACGATTTTGTTGCTGATTTTGTGGGTGGGGACCGGACACTCAAACGCCTAAATCTGTTTACTGTAAAACGGGCAATGAAAGACAATCCACCCACTATTCACCAGGATGAAACCATTGAAACCGCACAAAATGTATTCATGAAAACCAATACCAGATACCTGATTGCAGTGGATAGTGATGGAAAGCTCACAGGCATGATTGACAAAGAAAAGCTCAATGATGAGACAGGCAAAGTCAAAGATCTTGTTTCACCAACCAATGCATGGTTAATGGCACATGCAAGCCTCAAGGACGGTCTGTCTGAAATTTTTTCTCATGAATACGGGTTTCTGATCGTTGTAGATGACAATAAAAAAGTGCTTGGCTGGCTGCATACACAAGATATCAAAGAAACCCTGAAGGGATAAGATCAGGAAAGGATAGTATCATGACAACACGAATTTTGTTTCATCTGATCAAAAGACTGGTGCCCGTCCTTTTAACCATATGTTTTATTGTATGGCTTTATACTTTTTACGGGGCCTGGGACTATACCATTAAAAATATAGCCGAATTTTTCAAGCTGATTATTGAACACTTTATTCTGGTCATCATCAGCATGTTCTGTGCCGTCATTGTGGGGGTGACCCTTGGTACCATAATGACACGAAAAAGCATGGAAAAGATGTCTCCGGTCATAATGGCCGTGGTCAATGTCTGGCAGTCGGTTCCTTCGCTTGGTGTGCTTGCCCTGGCTTACGGATTTCTGCCCCTTATCGGTCTTTCAGGCATTGGTATGGTACCTGCACTGATTGCGCTTTTTTTTCATGCAGTGGCACCCATTGTCAGAAATACTTATGCAGGAATTAAATCGGTAAGCAAAGATGTCATCGAGGCGGCCACGGGAATGGGAATGACTAAAAAACAGATCCTGTTTCAGATTGAACTTCCCAATGCCATGCCTGTTATTGCAGGCGGAGTAAGAACATCAACCGCCATTATTGTCGGAACAGCCCCCCTTGCATTTCTCATCGGAGGCGGCGGACTCGGATTCTGGATATTTACAGGAATTGCCCTGGTTGACATGGGCATCATGATGGCAGGTGCAGTACCGGTTGCCCTTATTGCCATGCTGTTTGATTATTGTCTGGGTGTTTCTGAAAAATTTCTTGTTTCAAGAGGAGTCCGGACGGATGAAATAGAACTGGCTTAATCGTTAAAAGGCCGGGCATAAATCAATTGATATCCGGCCATATGATGCTGTGTGCATTTTGTCCACGGCAATTAATATTAAATAATATTTTCCTGGAGGTTTTATTATGAAAAAATTGATTCTTTTACTGGTAGCACTTACATTTATTGCGCTCCCTTTGTCGGCTTTTGCAAAAGCCCCTGTAAGGGTAGCATCCAAGGGTTTTACCGAACAGGTAATTCTGGGTAAAATCATGGTCAACCTGTTGAAAGACAGGGGAATTCCTGTTGAAGATCGTACCAGCCTTGGTGGGACAAATGTGAATCGTGAAGCCCTGGAACAGGGGCAGATTGATGTTTACATGGAGTATACTGGAACCGCATGGCTCTCATTTTTCAAGAAAAAAGAAGTGGTTCGCGATGCATATCAGCTCTATGCCAAGGTAAAGGCAGAGGATGAAAAAATTGGTCTCACGTGGCTTGCACCTGCAAAATTTAACAATACCTATGCCATTATCATGAAAGCCTCGACTGCTGATCAACTGGGCATCAGTACCCTGTCCCAATGGGCTGCATGGACAAAAAACAATCCCGGCAAAATGAGCGTTTCCACCAATGCAGAGTTTTATTCCAGAGTTGACGGGTTTAAGGGAATGATGGAATATTATGGTCTTGAATTTGGGAAAGATATTCCAGATGCAAAAGTTTTGAAAATGATAACTCCTCTTGCCAAAAAAGCGGTCAGGGATGGGCAGGCCATGTGCGGAATGGCATTTGCCACTGATGGTGAGATCAAGGATTATAAACTCACTGTGCTTGATGATGATAAAAGCTATTTTCCCATCTATAATCCTGCACCGGTTATCAGGGCTGAGGTGCTTAAAACATACCCTGAAATCAAACTCATTTTAAATGCGATCGGATCTTCTCTGGACACTGCCACCATGACAAGACTTAATTACAGGGTCAATGTGAATGGCGAAAAACCAGAAGCTGTGGCTAAAAGTTGGCTTGCAGGTGTTGGGCTTATTATCAAAAAACAAAAATAAACCCGTCTCACTTTAAATGCCCGGGTTTAAAATATCTCCCGGGCATTTAAACTTTTTCAGATTTTTTTTGCTGATCAGTATTTAACAATTCCAAGGTATTTTCTGAGTTTTCCCCGGAGTTTCCGAAAGGGATTGGAAAATATTTTTGCGTAGCTTTCAATGGTGGTCATGGCTTTTTCCGGCTCAAACACATCCTGGAAAACAAGGTGTTTATATTTGGTGATCCAGATATAGAAGTCTGTTTCCGTCCGATGGGGAAACCGGGATATGATTCCGTTTTTCCGGATTAAATCCTTCATGGGCGAATAAATATTGTCAAACCAGGATCTTGCCGCTTCTTCAATGTTGATATCTTTTTCTTCTTTTTTTGCAAGGTAAAACCTGTGTCTCTGTATATGTTCCATGAGGATAGGATATCCACCCAGAACAGTCAGATGAAGTTGCGGGTTTCTTGTTTTTTTCAATCCGGTTTCCTTTAAAAACCGGTGATATGTTTCAAGAATGGCAATCTGCTCTATATCTGTTTTATCGTCAATGGAAAGATCGCAGTCATATTCAAATACGTTTGCCTCAATCGCGACCTGATTTTTTGCTTTTGCCACAGATACCCTGTGGTGGCCGTCTTTAACAAAATAGGCGTTGCACACCTTGTATAGCTCAACAGGCGGGAGATCTCTGCCGGATACGACAGCCGTTTCTATTAGTTTCCATCTGTTTCTTAAATTTTCGTCCAAAGGAAGAAAATGCCTGGTAAAATTTCTATAGCGGCCCTGGCTGCCGACGATTGAATCCAGTGGCACAGACTTTAACCCCAAGGCTCTTACATACCAGAGTTCGAGTTTTTCTTTGACGTCATCAAAGGGAAGGAGACGTCTGGATTTTCTGAGCAGCAGATCTTTGAGTTCCTGAACAAACGCTTTTGAGATTGCCTTTGAAAAAGCGATATCAGACTTATATTTTGATGCCGCCTCTTTATTGGTTTTATGGTTAAGAAGGCCCATTTTTATATATCCGGAATCTGGTAGCAGTTGATATTAATGATTACCAAACTGAAAATTAACAATACTTATACAAGAAACAAAAGTCAACATGTTTTCCGTTTGTTTTTATTGATTAAAAAGTTTGATGGGTTTTGTTACATTTCTCTTGACAGATAATAACTGCCATGTCATTTAAATAATGAACCGGAACAAAATTCAGGCAAGAAAAAAATATTTGGATTTGCCTGGAAAGAGTATGGGGAATTTTTGGATAATGAAAATTACTTAAAGGAGATCGGAATGAATTTAATGGGCTTACAGGGCGGGCAGTATCGCCCTCTGTCACCAGAACAGATAAAAACAGTGCATGAAGCTTCCCTGAAGATCCTTGAAAAAACAGGGATTACCTATGAACATGGGTTGGAAGATACTATTCAACTGCTTGAAGATAACGGTGCTTCCATTGACCGGGATAAAAAAAATATCCGATTTCCAAAGAACCTGATTGCTGAACAAGTGGCAAAAGCACCAGAAGAAGTCATCCTTTGTGGTCAGGACTCAAAAAATGATCTTCATTTGACTGAAAATCGAGTCCATCTGGGGACCGGGGGTGCTGCTATTAAAATTATAGATCCGGAAACAGGTGATATAAGACCCACCACCCTTAAAGACCTCTGTGATGTATCACGACTTGTGGATCAACTGGATAATATCCATTTCCTGGTAAGGCCCTGCATTCCCACAGACATTGATAAGGAAGACTATGATATCAATATGTTTTATGCCTGCCTTTCAGGATCCTCAAAACATGTCATGTCCGGGGTGAATGATACAGAAGGTCTGCACAATGTCATTGAAATGGCATCCATGATTGCCGGAGGTCTGGACAAGCTACAGGAAAGGCCCTTTATTTCCGTGATCACTTCTTTTGCCATCAGTCCGCTAAAGCTGTGCACCCAGTCCACCCTTATCATGCAGGAAGCAAACCGCAGCCGTATCCCGGTTGCACTTTCGTGTGCGCCCATGGCAGGATCAACTTCTCCCTTGACCATGGCCGGTACCCTGACCCAGATCCATGCAGAACAGCTTGCAGGCATCACCATATGTCAGTTAACTAATCCGGGAGCCCCCTTGCTTTATGGCGGAATCCCAGGCATGGCAAACCTTAAAACCATGGGATACT
>JAGLNZ010000137.1 GCA_023139225.1 Desulfobacula sp.
GCGTGGGATAAAATCATGTTGGAGATCTTGCTTCTATCTATGGGAAAAATTTTATTTTTTTCTTTACTCTCTTTTCGCCTGCCCTGGAACATACCACAATCAAACAGGATTCGATCAGTACCTGTATTAAGAAGATGCATAGAACCGGTTACTTCACCTGCTGCGCCATAAAATGTTACATCCATGAAATACCTCAATTATTATTGTAGAATTAACAAGATTTTTTTTAAGATTTCTATTTATTAAAGACTTTTCTTAAAAGCTCAGTTGTTCTTTTGGCGGGGTTTTGCCGGATGGCAGCCTCTTCTTTTGCCATATAATAAAATATACCGTCCATTCCTTTTTCAATCACATGACCGGTCAGATTGGATTTTACATCCGGCACAAACGGGATGGATTTGTATTCTTTTATCATATTGTCATAGGCCCTTACCGCACCGACTTCGGACAGGCTGTCCTCTATTACAGGCTTCATTTCCCGGGCAAGATCCAAGGTCATCTTTTCTTTAAAATACTGGGTTGCGGCATCATCAGGGCCGTTATAAATTAATTTTACATCCTGAAAGGTCATTTGGGAAATGGCATTCCAGAATAATTGTTTTGCCTTTGGCGTTGCGGCCTCTGCTGCTCTGTTCAGCTTTAATTCAAGATTCTCAAAAAGATATGACATTCCGATCTTATCCAGAATTGATTTGACTTTATTGAGGCTGCCGGGCAAAGGGATATGGATGTTTGAATCCATGTTAAATCCGTTGGTTGTCCCCAATTGGTTCACAACATTTTGAGAACCAACCTTAAGGGCTTCTTTGAGTCCGGCACCGATTTCTTCAATTGTCAGCTCGCCTGCTTTAGTCCCTAACCCAAATGATTTTAGAAGCTGAGTACCCTTATCCAGCCAGGAATTGCCGGCAAAACCCTGTGCCGCCAATATCAGCGTGGTCACAATAATCACTTGTGTCATATATAATAATTTAACGTTTACATGTTTCATTTTTCTCTCCGTCATCAAGTCGTGGCTTCCATCCGGTTTCAAGACACTATGTTTGCTTTTTCTGTCCAAATATCCTGCCCAGAAATGAAAAAAATTTTTTAATAGCACCCCATAATTTGGGTAAGAACCATATCATTAACAAAATAAATATAACCAAAATCACCAAAAATATCCAGGGATGAATAAGGGCCGCCCACACTCCTGTAATCACTGCAACATCTTCAAGCAGGGAGGCCGTCCAGTTGGATACCGGTTCAGGAGAGGTATTAATCAACAGTCGGGTGCCGGCTTTAGTTGCATGGGTGCCGGCACTAAGCCCTCCTCCTAAAACACCCGCAGCGACAGCAACAGCCGGATTCACATCCCCCACGGCTCCCGCAGCCAGAAGAATCCCTGCAGGGATTCTGACAAAGGTATGCAAGCCATCCCACCCCGTATCAACACCGGGAATTTTATCGACAAAAAATTCAACAAAATACATCAATCCAGCCGCCCCGATTACAAGGGGATTCATTAAAACTTCCAGAGTTTGGGGCAGAACAATATTGTTCGTCACTCCCAAAAGTCCCAGAACAAGAATGGTGGCATACAAATTAATGCCACTGCCCCAGGCCGCCCCCATGGTCAATGAAATGGTTTTTACAATTTGATCAAAATCATCCATAATTTATTAACAATTCATCTTTAATTTATCAGACCCGGCAGTAATCCTTGAATCTGCTTTTTCACATCTTCCTTAACAGCTTCAACTTTTTCTTTTTGTTCCTCTTCGGTACCCAATACCTGCCGCTTTAATTCTTTGGTATCTATGGCCGTACCTCCGCCGCCGAGCATTCCTTTCAGGTCGGGACGGATTTTAGGAGAGGAAAAAGAACCTGTGATCAGGACAGGTACCATCAGACCTGACCGCTGTGAGACATCGCCCTGGCCTTTCAGAGTGGCAACAAATTTGGGCTCCACCCTTAAATCAAGCAGCTCTTTTACAAGATTGACCTTTCCTGTTGCAAGAACCCGTATCAAAGGGGACATCAGGCTGGTTCCGTTTGTATTGACAAGACCTTTCTTTGCAGTAAAAGGAATTTTGAACTCTGCAAAATCAGTTCTTGGTTTTTCTTTTACTTGCTCTCCCATTCCAAAATTTGCTTTGATATTCCGTACTGCATTGGCAAGATCTATGCCGATTATTGCCCCGTCGGTAAACAAAAGCTCTCCCTGCCCGGTTAATGTCCGCTTAATCATATCAGGGCTTTCACCTTTCATGGAAAGCATAAGATCAGCTTTCAGTGTGCCCTCAATCAATTCGGTTTGCATGACATCTTTCATCAGAGGTCCTGCCTGAATCTTTTTGGCATCAATTGATACTTTTGTCCTTGGATTACTTTTTTGAACATTAAGCTCAACTTTGGATGCAACACTTCCCTTATAAAGGTTCAAACCCAATGGGTCCATGGTGATAATGCCTTTTTTTGCCAGAATATGGACGTCAACATTTTCAATAATTGCTCCATGGGCTTTTAATTTGCCAACCTTAATTTTCCCGTCAAGAACCAGTTTTCTTAAAGGGCCATAATCTGTTTTTTTCTTTGCAGGCCCAACAGACTTGGCTTTTCCAGGGTCTGTACTGCCGGCCCGGGTCGATTGAGACGTTTCTTGTTTTGCCGAAGGTGCAGGTAGATATCGATCAAGGTCGATTTCATCCAATTGAAGGTCAAACTTCAAATTGGGTTTTAAAAACTCTTTTGCAGTAGCTGAAAATATCAATTTGGACTCGTCCAGACCCAGCAGGCCGTCAGACAGGGATATGCTGTTTTTATTCCCTTTTAACCCTAATTTCAAAGAAACGGCATCCAACACCTTTGGGTCTTTTGTCTGGACAGGAAAATCAAGATTCAGGGCTGTCATTAATTTTCTGGGTGAAAACAAAGCCACATCCAATTCAAGATCAATGGTCTGACTGGCCATGGGATCAATAAGATTACCTTTTAATGTCACCTCCAGCTCTTCTAAAGCCTTTAATACAAAATCCAGGGCAATTGTTCCTTTGCCCGGTTCCTTGCCAATGGGCCCGGCTGTCCCGTCAAGGGAAACGGGTTTCCCGTCAATCAGGGCATTAAATGAAATCCCAACAGGCTTTTCAAGACTGATATCAGCCAAATTCAGATTCAAATTTGATATCTGTTTTTTAAATCCTGTTCCCTGATCAACATATAGCAGCTTACCGTTTGTAATGGAAAAATTATCTACCAGCAATGCTTCAATGGGCAGGGCCTGACTTTCTGAAGATTTTTCTTTCTTCTTTTTCTTATCTGCTTTTTTCTTTTTTTGTTTACCAATCCCCTGCCAGTTGGCATCACCGTTTTTTAATTTTTCCAGATAAATCTCAGGACTGTCCAGGACAAAGGTCTTAACTTCTATTCGTTTTGACAATAGCGGCATCACCTTGAGCCTGACCTCAAAACTCTTCACTGACACCATGTCCTTTTCTTTGTACCCGGCCCCATTGCCCAAATGAAGGTCGGTCAGTTTTATACCCACCCATGGAAAGATAGACAAATCTATTTCATCACCGAGCGTAAAGGACCTTCCTGTGGCCTGGGCGACTTTTTGTTCTATGGTGGGTTTATACTTTTTAACATCAATAAATTGAGGAATAATAATGACGGCTGCAATAATAAGAATTAAAAAAATACCGCCAATAATGAAAAACCATTTTAATATACTTTTCATGGTATCTCTCCAAATATTATGATTAACGATTAACTTATAAAGTATAACAATGAAGCTGAATAATTTCCAGGCAGAAAAAAATTATATCTTCCTTTTTTTACTATAGACTATACCATCGATAGTCAAACCCAAAAATTAATCCGCACAAAAAAA
>JAGLNZ010000138.1 GCA_023139225.1 Desulfobacula sp.
AAAATAGTCTTTGAGCCAGGCTGAAACTCAAAGTCAAGATATTCTTTCTTTACAAATCTAAGGATTTTTCCTAAGATAACAATAACATCTATTAATTAGGAATGAAGCCTAAATCTGAAAAACTATTCATCTCATCCTGAACTATCTGCAGATAAAGTTGTTATTCATATTTTTTCCAATCTCTTAAAAAAGGAGGAGAGCCATGGTAGCACTTGAACTAATAGAAGACTTGCACATTTTTAAGCATTTTGAGACCAGTGAATTGAATAAGCTTCTTGATATCTGTTCACTAGAAGATTATCAAATTGGTGAAACCCTGTTTCTGGAAGAAGACCTTGCCAAAGACATGTGGATCGTTATCGACGGCAGCGTTGAACTGCGCTTTGAGATGCCGAATGCTAAACCCACAACAAATGAAAGTACTTTGTCCTCACACCATAAAAATATTCCAGAATCACAGGTTTTTGGCTGGTCCTGTTTTATTCCGCCTTATCAGATGAGGCTTTCAGCTTATTGCACATCCAGAAGATGCCGGGTACTTAAAATTGATGCCACAAAACTCAATAACCTGATGGCTCAGGATACTGCCATTGGATTTAAAATAATGCGATACCTTGTCCAGGTTGTTGGGTATAGATTCAAGCAAATGCAGGAAGAAGTAGCCAAATTCATCGGAATTAACATGATGAATTCCTGGTAGTAGCCGGATAAAAATATCACATATTCATTAAATCACGGGTGATTTTTGTCTTTGGAATCATCCGTGGTTTTTTAAAACGTTCTTATTTTTCCTTCATGGAAAGAGAAATTCTTTTTCTTTTCACATCCTTTTCCAGGATGGTTACGATTACCGCCTGCCGGACGGTTACAATTTCATTGGGATCTTTGACAAAATGATTGGCCATCTGGCTGATATGAACAAGACCGTCCTGGTGAACACCAATATCCACAAAAGCACCAAAGGCGGTGACATTTGTCACAATACCCGGCACTTTCATCCCCGGCACAAGATCCTTTATATCATGAATCGTCTCATCAAAAGCAAAGGTTTGAAACTCTTTTCTGGGATCACGTCCGGGGCTTGCCAATTCTTTTACGATATCTTTAAGTGTCGGCATACCTACGGTGTCAGTGACATAAAAAGCCGGCTGGAGCCTTTTGATCCGGCTTTCATCCAGCATAAGGTCTTTAATGCCAAGACCGGCATCTTTTGCCATTTTTTCAACAACCTTATAGGATTCAGGATGTATACCGCTTTGGTCCAAAGGGTGTTTTGCATTATAAATTCTTAAAAATCCCGCAGCCTGCTCAAATGCCTTTGGCCCAAGTCTCGGCACCTTTAAAAAATCTTTTCTGGATTTAAACGGGCCGTTTTCATTGCGAAACCGGATCATATTGGCTGCAATGGTATCATTCAGACCGGACACCCGGCAAAGTAATTCCCTGCTTGCCGTATTGGCCTCAACCCCGACCTGATTTACACAGGATACCACCACATCGTCCAGAGACTTTTTCAATAATTTTTGGTCCACGTCATGCTGGTACTGACCAACACCAATGGATTTGGGATCCAGCTTGACAAGCTCCGCCAATGGGTCCAAAAGCCTTCTGCCGATGGAGACTGCCCCCCTGACCGTAATGTCGTGATCCGGGAACTCCTGCCTTGCAATCTTTGAAGCAGAATAAATGGAGGCTCCGCTCTCATCCACCATGACAATATGTATACCGCTGTCCAGCCCCAGCCTTTTCACAAAGGCTTCGGTCTCGCGTCCCGCTGTGCCGTTACCAATGGCAACGGCCTCAATCTCATATGTTTTCACAAGATTTAACATGAGCTTTACAGCTTTTTCATCATTGTTGTGATGGGGAAAGATCACATCGTGATGCAAAAGGTTTCCCTGGGCATCAAGACAAACCACCTTACAGCCTGTTCTGAAGCCCGGATCAATGGCAATAAGTCGCTTCTGGCCTAAGGGAGCAGACAAGAGCAGTTCCTTTAAATTTTCTGCAAAAACATGAATGGCGGTTTCATCTGCTTTTGCCTTTAATTCACTGATACATTCTTTTTCAATGGATTTGGATAAGAGTCTTTTATAACTGTCTTTTATGGCTGATTTAACTTGCTGTGCCGACAGGGATTGATTTTTTATTATCCTCTTTTCAATGAGGCTGAGCGCCCTTTCCTCTTCCGGCAAAACATGCAGGGAAAGAATAGATTCATTTTGCCCCCTGAGCATGGCCAGTATCCGGTGGGAAGGTGCCTTAAAGGCTTTCTCGGACCAGTCAAAGTAATCCTTAAATTTTATACCTTTCTCTTCTTTCCCTTTTTTCAGCCTGGATTGAATCTGTGCGAAATTAAAAAACAATTTCCTGATACCGGCTCTCACGTCCACATCTTCATTAATAATTTGTGCAATAATATCCCTGGCACCGGATAAGGCTTGTTCAACCGATTCAACCTCTTTGAAAGATGAAAATAATTTTTTTACTTCAATCAAAGGGTCTGAATTTAATTGTTTCAAAAGAAATAGGGCTAAAGGCTCCAGGCCTTTTTGTCTTGCAATCTGTGCACGGGTTATTTTTTTAGGCCGATATTTTTCATAAATATCTTCAAGATCAACCAAAGACCTGGTATTTTGAATGTCCGCCAGGAGTATTTTTGTCAGAAGCTTGCGTTCCGTTAAAGATTTAAGTATCGCCTCTTTTCTATCCTTCAGTGCATTTAATTGTTCTATTCGATCCCGAATACCGGTAATGACGACTTCATCCAGAGACCCGGTCTTCTCTTTGCGATACCGGGCGATAAATGGAATGCTGGCGCCCTGGTCCAGCAATTGAGCAACCGCTGAAATCCCGTCTGTTTCCAAATTCATTTCAGCGCTGATAATTTCGATTATTTCCATTAATACCCCTCTGTATCATTAAAAATCCAAAAATCTATGTATAACATCACCCCGGCCTCTTTATTTTTTTTCACAAGGTCAAATGAGAATATAGTATCCGGGAGCCGATCAGGATCAGGATAATGCCCCCGAAAATTTCCATTCGTTTGCCAAACATTGTACCCAGCCTGGCCCCGATTTTAATAGCCAGAAGAGACATGCCGGCCGTAATCACACCGATCATAACACTTGGATACCAGATATTGACCTCCAGCATGGCAAGACTTAACCCCACAGCCAGTGCATCTATACTCGTGGCTATACTGAGCATGATCATGGTCATTCCCCTGGACGGATCATTTTTTTGTATTTCAGATGTCTTGTCCATGCCTTCACGGATCATTTTGATACCGATAAAAGCCAGAAGAAAAAAAGCAATC
>JAGLNZ010000139.1 GCA_023139225.1 Desulfobacula sp.
GCGGAATACAGCCCTGGCATCCTTTGCATAACCTGCGGCAGCCGCTGCAAGACAGACTGCCGATGCATCCATGCCAAGTCCTGCAGCAATGATAATAATTTCAAATGTTGTCATGCGTCTTTCTTTATTTACCTGTTCAAATACAGCAATCTATAAAAAAAGTTTGAAAGGCCAATCAAACTTCATGATACAAATTATACCGAACCATCTTGAATTGCTTCTTAATTTTTTGTGAAACACCAACACCGATTCTTGCCATAAAAATATTCTCCGGTTTTAACATAATATTCAATTCATTGGCCTGGTAGAGCTTAAAATTTTCCAAAGAAAACAGCCGGACTAACCTATCCCGGTATTTAATTGGAGATATACCGCTGTAAACAAAGTCCCATGTCCATGAATATCCCACCATATAAATAATTCGATTTTCTTTTAACGGATGGGACAGGACACTTTGGAGAAGCTGCTTTGCTATACCCTGAGATCGCCATGTCCGGCTTACTTCAATTACTGAAACCTCCATCATAGACCGGTTCTCGACTTTAGCCCATCTTTCATCAGAATGCGGATATCTTAATATACTGAAACCAACTATTTTCCGGTCACCCGTAAACGCCAGAGATATATTGACATCCGGTTCAAAAGCTGAAGCAATAAGAGTATCCTTTTTGGAAATAATTGGCTTGTACCTCTTTGGATTACCGAACATTTCTTTAAATGATAAAGAAGCTATTTTGTCGGGGCTGCAGAAAGAACATATCGTTACATTTCCACGTTCCGTTGACCATTCTCCGGTCTTTTGAAATTGATGATCCTGATAATCTAGCCCTTGATAACTCATTGCTTATCGAAATATAGTTTTCTTTTTAATTATTCAATTTGTGTTGAAAATAATTCTTTAATATTTTTTTTCAAGGTCAACTTTCAGTAATTTCTGTAAACTCTATTTAATCGATCCTGAAAAATTTCAACCGATATTAATTAGCTGGTGCCAGCATTATATCTGACAGCCTGAAAAAGCCCTTGAGATTTTCCAGCCAGTAAATGTGAAACACAATATTATCACTGTTAAAGGATAAAACTTGCTGTCTCTTCTCTGAGGCATAAATTAAATGAATTTTCCCTGTATCTTCCACCTGATAAATCATAGCAGTATGATCATCGTTGAGAACTATGAGGTCTCCATTTTTAAGACCATTTTCGTCCACTTCCCTTATGTTGCGTAAAAAATATTTCATGGGCCGATATTCTTTATAAGACAACCCGGCCTTTTGGGCAGCTAAAGTGTAAATGGAAAAAAACAGGTGAGAATTGTCAGATGTTCCTGATTGTGAAGGATTTCCTCCAAGTCTATAGGGGATACCAATAAACTGTTTTGCAATGGATGGGATACTTTGTCTAAAAATCCTTTTTTGTTTTTCTAAATAAACATTTCCATATTCAGATAGTTCATCCGTCTTTTTAGTATTTAAACCCCACACAGAAATAGCACCGAACAAAATCAATATCGCGACGATAAAAATTCTCTTCATGGATTTTCCCCGTTTCTTTTCACCTTTTGTACCTATAAAAGTTTCTCAGCTCCCATATAAACCTCTTCCACCTTCAATGCTGTTGCAGCATGACCTGGATGCTTTTTAGGATTCCATTTTTTCATATCCTCAAAAAGAAGACCTTCTTTGTGGTATTCAATACTTCCTTTAACCTGATAGGATTTCCCCTCTTTTGTTATGAAAAGGATCGATCCTTTGCTGCCTGCAAGTATATTTTCCAGTGTCTTAGAAAAAAGTAATTGTACAGTTCTGGACATTATTCAATTATGCATAGGAAATCGTTGATTGAAAGCCTCTGGCATAATAACAGTTTCCGGCCATTCTAAATTTGTTTCCGAACCTTTGCCATCTCAACTATTGGCAAGGGTTCAAACGATTTTCCCGGAATCATGTTTAAAATTTTTTGGGGCATACCTCGGTATAACAACCGGACAATGACCAAGGCATCTTTTTCAGGCACTGCGGAAAGATCTAACGTTTTGGTTACACTCTGTTTTGCCTTTATCCTGTTATCTATCAGGATCTGTCTTGCTTTTGCAATATTGATGACTTCATTTCCTTTTTCATCTCCAAAAACAGTCCGAAAAATCACTGTGTCTTTTGACAATTCATGTTTGTCATTTAACATACCGGTCTGAAAGCTTATTTTATTATTTTTATCCTGAATGGTAACTTCAAGCCATACCTGGCGAAGATCACCAACCCCTGTAGGGATCGAATGCCCGGCGCCCGTATTGGTCACTATGATATTCAACTTTTTCTGATTGATCCTGGATGTGTCAACAGACAGTGTGGCTGCATTTTTAAGCCGT
>JAGLNZ010000014.1 GCA_023139225.1 Desulfobacula sp.
ATTAGAGGAGATTAAACATTATGGTTAACAAAGAATACAAAGGCGATGTTTGCAGCCACAACCATTCATTTTTTCTGGATAATTTTTTCAGAAGAATCATTCAAAGCCCGAAAAAAATTGTCGGGGAATTCATCAAGGACGGTGATACCGTAATAGACCTTGGATGCGGGCCCGGATATTTTTCAATAGACATGGCAAAAATGGTGGGTAAGGCAGGCAAAGTATATTCTGTGGACCTTCAAAAAGAGATGCTTGACAATGTTGGAAAAAAAGCAAAAAAACAAAACCTGACTGACCGGATCATGCTTCACAATTGTCCCCAGAAAAATATAGGGCTCAACGGTGATGTCAAAGCTGATTTTATCCTGGCTTTTTATATGGTCCATGAGACACCGGACCATATTAAATTTTTAAAGGAAGTAAAAACCCTGCTAAAAAAGGGGGGCAATTTTTTGCTTGTTGAACCCAGATTCCATGTAAGTAAAAAACATTTTCAAAAAATCACACGGGATATTAAAAATATCGGCTTTACCCTTTTAGGTACGCCTTCCAAAAAAGGGGGCAGAAGTTTGCTGTTGTCTGTTTAACAGCAAAAAGATTTAGATATCTTATATGCTTAGACAACTTTTTCCCCGGGGGTAATGGGCAGCAGGATTTTAAAACAGCTTCCCTGATCAGGAAGGGATTCAACGCTGATGGAGCCTTTATGATTTTCATGGATAATAAAATAGGAAACCCATAGGCCCAGTCCGGTTCCAACGCCCACCGCCTTTGTCGTGAAAAAGGGTTCAAAAATCTGTCCGATTAGTGCATCATCCATGCCCGGACCATTATCTTCTATATCAATACAGATATCCGGGCCTTGCTTTTTAATTCGCAGGGAAAACATCATTTTGTGATTTTCAACATTGGTTTTTAAATGCTCTGTCATTGCCTGGGCACCATTTTTCAGCAGATTAAAGAACACCTGTTGAATCTTGGTTTTTTCACAAAGGATTTTGGGAACATTGGTTTCATATTCTTTTTTAATATCTATGAGCCTGAAATCATAACTTTTCTTTAAATCATAATCATTTTGGGCCAATTCAATGGTCAGGTCCAATAATTCACATATATCTGCCGGTTCTAAGTGGGATTCACCCTGGTAGGAAAATGAGAGCATATTTGAAACAATTTTAGCGGCCTTATCCCCTGCCATCCTGGCAGATGTTAAAAATCGTTTAATGCCTCTTTTTTCAAGATAAACAGACATCTGATCCAATGAAAAATCGAGTTTTTCAGCCATGGCCTGATTTGCCTGATTATGCTCGTTCATCCGGTTTAAAGCAACTTCAATATTCTGGATAATACCGGCAAGAGGATTATTGATTTCATGTGCCATACCGGCTGCAAGCCCGCCAATGGAAGACATTTTTTCATTTTGAAGCATCATGTCCTGGAGGCGTTTTCGCTGGGTAATATCCCTGATAATAGCCACGATATGGGTCCCGGCCAAAAGTTCAATAAGGGTCAGGCTGATTTCGACATCAAAAACCATGCCGTTTTTCCTGATATGAGACCATTCAAACAGGATAGAGCCTTTCTGGTGAACCGTTTCTAATAATTGTTCAATTTTCTGGGCAGAAGATTCTCCATCGGCTTGGAATTCAGGAGAAAACTGCTCCGGTGTTGATCCGATGATAACCGGTTTCTCCATCTGGAACATGTCCACTGTTTTAAGGTTACAATCAATGACTATCAAATCATCCCGAAGGATAAGGATAGCGTCGCTGGCAGACTCGAAAAGTGTGTGATATCTTTTCTGGCTTTCCTGAAGGTGTTGCTGTGCATGCTTGCGTTCATTAACTTCCAGTTCAAGTCTGTTTTTAGCTTCCACCAGATTAAGCTGTTCTAATTTCAAACTGGAAGCAAGGTTTTTTTCTTTTAGGTTTGTCATTTCCAGACTTTTTATTAAAGAAGAGACACCTACAGCGACCACTGCATTTAAAAAAACAAAATTAGCCCCGGCAGCGACTAATGCCCTGGATGACTGGAAATATGGAAAATCAAAATTTATTTTCCCGGTAGTGGCCAGCCATCCCATTACAATTATGGTGACAGCATTAATTATAACGGCAGCCAGAGCAGCTTTTGAACCTAAAAGCACGCCGGCAACCACTGCAAAGGCAAACAGCCATGAGGGACCGCCGCTTAGAGGACCCACCTGGATAATAATAAAAAGACCAACAATATACAAAATAACGCTTGCGATATAAGACCGCTGTTTAAAGGAAAAAATCGGTGCAAACAACAGGATCATTGCCATGCCCCATGCACCCGTATCAATAACTAAAAGAACCCACAGCTTCTGGGTGACAGCAAGATAAACTGCCGGGATATAGGCCAGAAGACCGGCTAAAAGGCTTGCAATAAGGAGGGATAGAAGAATTCTGGCCCGATAATATAACAAAGAATAGGTTTCAATATTCTGATGGCTGAAGGCTTTTTTTAAGAACTGCCGTTCAATTTTTGAAAAAAAAGACAAAATCTTAGTATAAAGCTTCATAAATATCCATAAAATGGCACATTAAAAAAATAAAATATTATCATTCAGAGGGTAAATAATCAATAAATTTTGCAAAGCCACAGTAATCCAGGATAATGGATAATACTTATTTAGTGCCTGAGCGAAAACCTGATTTTTTTTGGTCGGCACTATTTAATATGACACCCTGAACACTTCACCGGCCCATAGGTTTCACCTGCTTTTTTTGAGTCCCGGTGGCATTTGAGGCATGTCTTGTTCATAACCTGTTTGTTTTTAAGCATCCCTGCTTTTTTCGATGCAAGGAGTGCTCCGGACTCCTTGGAAAAATCTGCATGACAAACCATACAGTCATTGATAACACCCTGGTGCATATGGTGGGGAAAAGTAATATCACCCATTTTCCCACCGTAAAGGGTCATTTCTTCCTTGCCCTGATTTTGTGCAAAAACCAAAGCTGTCGATAAAAGCAATAATATCAAACAAAACCATACAATACGATTATTCATAATCAATTTTCACCTCTTAATTTCCAGGGGGGATAAAGCCCTTTGTTCTGCTGTGAGAATTGGATTTTTTATTAATTTCCATCGAGCTTATCTCCCCCTTAAAAAATATTTATCCTTCAAATTTCTGGGACAGAGCCTTGGCATATTGATGACAGGCTTTCATGCCTTCATCTGTTTCCATGATCGCATCGGTCAAATTTAACGGCCCAAGATCTATAACATCCATTTTAAACACATGCTGCATGGTTTCAAAAATCATGGGGGCTGCTTCACCGCTATGTGTATGTGACCCGAAAGCACCTCCCATCTTTCCGGTTAAATTGGCTCTTTCAGCTAAAAAAAGAAATTGTTTCATCCCATTGGTCATATCTTTATGGTATGTAGGGCATCCGAAAAAATACCCGTCAAATCCGGATAAATCCTTTTCTTTTTTTAATAATGATATTTTTGTAACTTTGGTTTCATTTCCTGACATTCTAATACCCTCTGCCAGATACTCAGCCATTTTTTCAGTGGTTCCGGTTCTACTGGTGTATGCGATCAATACTTTTTTCATGTTTTTTCCTTTTAATATCGGTTAAAAATTTTCCTCAATCGGGCTTTAAAAACTCATTGTATTTAATAGAGAGCATAAATTATGCCATCGTTTTTTGATGTTGTTAAATATCAAAGGCCTTTAATTATTCGAGCAACCCGGGTTTATCTAAAACCAAGAATAATCAGGTTTCCGGCCATATATATTTTTATTTTGGCAACCGATTTTTTACAGGATGGAAATTGAAAAACTAATCTATATTAATAAGGATTTCAATATATGTATTACACATGTGTCTCAAAAACTGTCTCATTAAAACAATCATACAATTGATTGCGCTTATTTTTTCACGCACTAATAAAGTTCATTGTCAAGAATCAACGAGGAAAGAGCAATCATGCCGATAAGCTCTCCTCCATCCTCAACCGGAGCTCTTCGTATACCGGCCCGGTTAATCAAACGGGCAACATAGCGGACATCCATGTCAGCCGGCACTGTGATAATAGGTTTTGTCATAATTTCATAGACATGCACTTCATCGGGGGAGCGGCCAGGTATTATCACTCCTTTAATTAAATCCTGCACAACCACTAT
>JAGLNZ010000140.1 GCA_023139225.1 Desulfobacula sp.
TCATCACTGTAATCGGTTGCTGCACCCGGATTTTCAGGCCGTGGTGTTGATCCTGTGGCAGGGATGCCGGGCCTTTGGTACATATGGCATCCCTGGCAGGTAATTTTTTTTTGAGGGTCTTTTGAATTATAAGGACTGTTCTTCCATTCCGTGTAGGTGGTCTCAAGGTCAGTTCCAAACACCACATGTTTTACATCATGGCAGGTTCCACAAATTTCAGATTCCGTATGCAGTTTTGAGTATTGGGCTTCATGGAAATCAGGTGCTGCATCATCAAAAGGGCCATACTTTATTCCCGGATCATCTTCACCCTGACCCGGTTTTAGTACAAGTCCGTTATTATACATTTGTTTTACCGTTACTGCAGAATGGCAGTAATCGCATTGGATAGCCTGTGTTGCTATCTCGGCAGTTTTTGATAAATCATCTGAAAGCTTTTTGGGAAATCCCGTCAGATACCCAATGGGTGTATGACATTTCACACAGGATTCGGCCTCTTTTATCTGCCCCTCATCTGTCAACCCTTTGCGAAGAAATCGTGCCACTTTAAAATACACCGGATCTTTATGGGCCAGGCTGTGCATGGAATTTTCCCATTGTTCAAAAATTTCAGAATGACAACCGCTGCAGGTATCAGGTGAAATAAATTGATCAATATGAATTTTATCTTCGGATGATGCAAAAAGAGGTAGAACAAACAGCATGACAACTCCTGCAGACAAACCCATGGATATTTTAATCCATTGTTTATGATTTAACACTTTCCCTCCTGTTGCACTAATCCGCCAGGATATTCCTTGGTTTCTCCCGCAAGAGTAAGGACCGTCCAGCTCCCATTGTCTTCTTCTGCCGCAACAAGGCAGTCCAGACGGGTTCCATCATTTAACGTAATGAAACAAACACCTGATTCATTTAGCGTATTCACCCGGACAAATTTTTTATCCCTTGCAATTTGCCGGAAGGTCTTTGCCGCCCTTTCAATGGCAATAATTTTATTATATTCATTTTCATCTATTTTTTTGATTGCAAGTCTTAACTCATTGATCTGATTTTTCTGATCAGCGATTTTAGTGATAATGGTTTCCATTTCCGTTTTATTATCCGATGGTATGGAAAGCAAAATCTGTTTATGCAGATCCATATCTGCTTCGATGAAATTAATTTTTTGCAGTATCTCTTTTATTTTTGCACTCATATATCACTCTTCTTTTATATTTTTTCCCTAATCCGCCTGACCGGCGTCTTATTTTTTGCTTATTCATGATTTACACAGGTTTCCTTTTTCGGCTGCTCTTTTATTGCCCCTGATAATCCATTCCATAAACCTGATCACGATATTTTTCTTCTTTTTTTTATCTTTCATCATACCTTTACCTTTTTTTCCAAGCTTCCATCAATTCTATAATAATGTCAAGAGACCTGTAAGCCAATGCCTGATGAAAACTGAAACTTGAATTTCTATATATACAAAACATACTTCAGCATTAACCATGCATGACTAAAGCTTCCGGCAACTACAAACAAATGCCAGGTTGCATGAAAACCGACAGTGATTTTCCTAGGTCCATAGGCTTCCAAGACATAAAATATCACACCAATCAAATAAAAAAAACCGCCGCCATACAAAAAGCCGACACCATCCTTTGGAAGCCATTGCAACACAGGACCGATTGCACTGAGTATGAGCAAACCAAATATCACATACATCACAACTGAAATCCATTCCTTCATCTTTATACCGGCAGCCTTTACAATCATACCCGTCACGGCAAAACCCCACGAGACAGCAAGTAATCCCCACCCGCACATCCTGTTATCAATTGTTAAACAAATTGGAGTATACGTACTTGCCATAAAAATATAGATCATTATATGATCCATGCGCTGTAGTCTTTTTTTGAATCTGCTGAATTTTGGGAAAAAATGATACACGGCACTGACCGTATAAAGTAACATTAAACTTATTCCAAAAATAATAAAACCGATTAGATGCTGAATTGTTCCATACTCTTTAGTAAAAATCATTAAAAACACAAAGCCTATTATGGAAAAAAGCAATCCAATAATATGAATTGATGCACTTACCGGTTCATTTTTTTTAAACATCATTTTATTTTCATTCTCATTTTATTTTATCTATAAAAGGATATCTCCAGAAATACAAGTTTGTAACATGAAGAATCTTTCTAAGAGGAGTTTTTATAACGGCCA
>JAGLNZ010000141.1 GCA_023139225.1 Desulfobacula sp.
CAGTCCAACTGATCGGTCATTCTATAAAATTCACGATACAGTTTATAATTTTTAATGTGCTTATTTTTCTTTGTCTGATAATCATTTTGCTCAAGCCGATCACGTCTTCCCGGCAAACCGATAATATTTTGAGAATCCGTATACACAATCACTCTGCGCCCCAATGCCTGGATATCGCTTAACGCCCATAATAACGTCTGCAATTCCAATTTTGTTGAAGAGGTATGCTCAAATCTTTTCACTTTCACACTCGTTCTCAACGACTCCAGCGAAAGTCCTTCCCCGGATACAGCCAGATAAGCCCCATATCCAATATTTGATTGGGGATTCACACTTCCATCAGTAAATAACAGCAGATCAGCCATAAAAAATTATTTTATTTTTCAACCCTGTATTTCAATAAAACATGGCCTTTATCAATTTTCCCTATATCCATCAATTCCAACCGGATATCCAGAGATTCGTTAAACAGGGACAATCCTTTCCCAAACAGCCTTGGAACAATTGTAACATGGATCTCGTCTATCAGATTTTCTTTTAAAAACAGGGTGTTCACAACTGAACCGCCGATGAGTGCTGCAGACTCAAGCCCCCGGGCCTGAAGATCCTTTACGATCCCCCCCGGTGTCTGACTGGTGAATATCAAGTTCATGTCCGTGCTTGTTCTTGTTTTATCCCTTGTCAGGACAATATTTTTGCGTCCAGACAAAACTTTTCCAATGGTATCAAATGTTTTGGAACCCATGATCATGGCCCCTGCTTCCCGGGTAATATGGACAAAATATTTCTTGTCTCCTTTCCCGGTCCAGTCTACCAGTTGCATGGAATCCCTTGCAATCATCCCGTCTGCCGTAACAGCCATCAAGAGTATTACTTTCATCTTTCTTTATCCTATATTTTTGCTCAGCCGCCCGGCCTTAGTCGAGGGGCCATTTCATATTTTTATCTTCAATATAATAACAAAATCTGTCCCAGTTTACTTCTTTTTTTGAAATAGGGCAGCGAAGGGTTACTTTAGTATCACTTAAGCCTACAACCTCCCAGTCCCCGGATCGTCTTGATCCCTCAATTCGTATCTTCTGACCCTCTTTAAAGGGGTATGGCTTAAACACGGTTACATGATGATCCATTGTCTTGATCTCCTATTTTCATAGTTGCTGTTTTATACGAAAGTATATGCACGTTTTAAATCCTTGGCAAATATGAAAGTTTTCTGAAAGTAACAAACAGGGTTTTGCTTTACATATCTTTTAAATAACCCTTGTACAATTTTGCAGCCTTTTTTTCCACACTGGTGGAACCTGCCTTACAGTGCAACCGAAACACCATTTTTTTCAACTTCTTTTCCTGTTTTTTAATATCTGTTTTCCCGGATTGAAATTTTGATCTGTACAGATCCATTAAAGGACCGGACGCTCCTCTTTTTAAAGCCATTAGAAATGCCAGTTCCTCTTCAGCGGCAACATATCGCTTATATTCATCTTCAATATCTATCTTGCTACCAAACAAGACAAAAAGCTTTTTTTTATCTTCAGGCATCATGGATACTTCAAATCCCATTTCAAAAGGATCAATGCCCATGGCAAGAAAAAATATAAATGCCCGGGCACAGCGGTAACAATTATGGCACCACCTCTTATATTGATTCATCTCCATGTGGCAGGACACTTGATAACTTCCGAATTCAGGGAACCTGCCATGCAAAATCCTGTGAATGGCAAAATCATCAAGCACTCCGATAAGATTGGAAACAGTCACCTGACCACCTGAAAATTTTTGGACAAGATCTGCATAGCCTTTCAGCGCATCCGTGCTTTGCATGTACCTGTGAGGGCATAAATATTCATCTTTGTGCAATTGCAAAAAATTATGGTGGAACTCATTGTTAAAAATAATAACAGGGGCGCGGTAATAATAACAAAAAGGGATCATTGCCAAAAGATAGACAAAATAAATGTGAAGCCTGTGCAATTGTGTTAAAGGCTGTTCTAATACCTGATAATCGCAAAGGAGATGGAGCTCATTTTCAACAATATAACAATCTAGATCAAATTGATTTTTTAACTTTCTCTTAAGTTTTTCCTTGATAAAATTTCCGCGTGGAAGGACCCTTTCATCAATATACACTGGAATGACTTTATACCCCAGATCTCTCAGGGTTGCCAGGCTCAAAAGACTGTCCTTTCCATAGCTTAAGGGCAAAACAATCGTTTTCTTGTTCCAGTCATATCTTGCTTGAAACCCGCCTTCTATCTTGTCACCATGAAATTTTCGCTGGATGGAATGAAAACGATGATAAAGAGAATCTGCCCGTTCTGATGGTATTTCTTCAACAAGGTTGGGGATGGCTTGATCAAAACAATGGTGATAAAAATCAATGAATTGGGGTTTTCCAGTATCATATTCCACTATCGGGTACTTTAAAATCAATGGAGTGGGCAGCGTACATATATAGGCAAGCTCATTGATCAGGGCCTGCTTGGCGGGAAATGCATTCCAAATATGCTCAGGAAACCTGAATTCACAGGGATCTGCCCGCCAGGCAGGTCCGGTCAAAAAAAGAGAAAACCCCTTTGGGGCAGGGGTTACTCTAAAATACATAATATCTCCATTTTACGGCAGACATCATCCATGATGGTAATGAAAGGGTTTTAAAAATTAAGCAACAGGACCCGGGCCAATCCGTTTTTTCAACTTTCTCTCTTTTCCAAGCTGAATCAATTGACCTTTTTGCAGTTCATATGCATTGCCTTGCTTGTCATACAATGTTCTGCCTTTGATTTTTGACAAATTCTTAATATCAACCATATTTCCTTTTTCATCATAGAACACCTGTTTCACAGCAGGTTTGGCAGCGGGATTCCATTTTTTAGGACCATTTTTCGCCGGACCTTTAGCAAAGGCCGCAGTTGATCCCAGTGAAAAAAACAAGGTCATTAGAACAGCAAAGATTTTCTTCAACATTTTGTCTCCTTTCAATGATGGTTTGATACCCTGTACTTATCATATTTTGTGACTTGAAAAAACACCTATATTTAATCCTTAAGTTTCACTCAGATGAAATGATTGATCCGGTCATCTTTTCAGGGTCTACCCATTGATCAAACTGGTCATTGGAGACGATGCCCAGCTCAAGGGCTGCCTGTTTCAAGGTTTTGTCCTCCTTTTGGGCTTTTTTTGCAATCTTTGCTGCCTGTTCATAGCCGATATGGGGATTTAAGGCAGTCACCAGCATAAGCGACTCCTGGAGGCATTTTTCAATATTTTTACGATTGGGCTCCATCCCGTCCACACAATTATTTTTAAATGATAAGGCTGCATCTCCCATCAGTCGCGCAGATTCCAGAAAATTACAGATAATCACAGGTTTAAACACATTGAGTTCAAAATGGCCGTTTGACCCGCCAATGCTGATGGTGACATCATTTCCCATGACCTGGGCACACACCATTGTCAAAGCTTCGGTTTGTGTGGGATTCACTTTTCCCGGCATAATGGATGAGCCCGGTTCATTTCCCGGCAGCAGCAGTTCACTGACACCACATCGCGGGCCAGAGCCTGAAAGCCTTATATCATTTGCGATTTTCATGAGACTGACTGCCAGGGCTTTCAATGCCCCGTGACTTGTAACAATGGCATCATGTGCGCTCAAGGATTCAAATTTATTTGGTGCTGTAAAAAATGGATAACCTGTCAGATCTGCAATGACCCGGGCTACTTTTTTGTCATATCCCGCAGGTGTATTTAAGCCCGTTCCCACGGCTGTCCCGCCAAGTGCAAGCTCGGACAGGTGGGATAAGGTGTAATCCAGGGCTTTAAGACCATGATCCAGCATGGAGACATATCCTGAAAATTCCTGCCCCAGTGTCAAAGGAGTTGCATCCATCAGGTGGGTCCGCCCGATTTTTACTATATCTTTCCAGTCCAGGGCTTTTGTCGCAAGAGAGGCTTTCAATTTTTTCACACAGGGGATGGTATGATCTGTTGTCATGCTGTAGGCGGCAATATTCATGGCAGTTGGGAAAGTATCATTTGAAGACTGGGACTTATTGACATCATCATTAGGATGAATAAGGCGCTTTGCCCTTCCAAGCTCGCTGCCAAGCAGCACATGGGCCCGATTGGCAATGACTTCATTCACATTCATGTTGGACTGGGTACCCGAGCCGGTCTGCCAGACGACCAGGGGAAAATGATCATCAAGGGTTCCCTGAATAATTTCATCGCAGACCCGGACAATAATATCTTTTTTCCCTTGGGATAAGACCCCCATATCATAATTCACAATGGCCGCCGCTTTTTTCAATATCCCGAATGCCCTGATAACCTCTATGGGCATTTTCCGGGTGCCGATTTTAAAATTATCTAAAGACCGCTGGGTCTGTGCACCCCAGTATTTATCATTAAGGACATAAACTTTGCCCATGGTATCTGTTTCGATTCTTGTCTCCATGTAAATCTCCCAATATTATTTTTTTGGATGCATAAAAGACATTTATTTTTTTTAAAAATTTAATTATATTAAAAACTAATAATTAACTATTATATAGCAGAAACGAAATTATTAAATATAATTTTTTAAAAACCAGGAGAATTAATAATGAAAACCAGCATAAAATTCAAATTTCTCATTCCAACTATTTTGCTTATTTTTATTGCCATGGGGGCATCTTCTCTTATCTCCTATTTTCAATCTAAAAATGCTTTAAACTCCCTGATAATAGACCAGATTACCAAACAGGCCGACTCCATTTCCATTATGATGGAATCCTGGATTACTGAACGAAAAATCAATGTCAAAAACTGGACAAAGGAGAAAGAATTTCCCAATTCTGTTGATACCGGCTGGGTGGATGGATTTTCAAGAAAAAAGTCCAGTGAAAAACTGACCACTTTTAAAAAAGACTATAACAGCTTTGAAAGCATCAGTCTTGCCGATAACACAGGGATGGTGACTTGTTCTTCTAATCCTGACCTGATTGACAAGCACAAGGTGGACAAACAGATATTTTTTCAAAAAGCACTTAAAGGTCAGATGGTTACCAGCCAAATCTTCAAAAGTGAAAAAACCGGCGGGCCTGTTTTTGCTATTTCCGCACCTATTCTGCTTGCCGAAGAAATCACCGGGGTGATTTTTGCCATCATTGACTTTACAGCTTTTTCCGATAAATTTATAACGCCTGTCAAGATTGGGCAAAAGGGATTTTTATTTGTCCTGGACCACCAGGGTGTTGCCATTGTCTATCCGGACAAAAAACAGGTGTTTAAGTTAAACCTGTCCAAGCTTGACATATGGATGTCCATCAAAGATAAAAAAAGCGGTCTTGTCAACACCAGGCTTAATAACAACCAAAGCGTAATGGCATTTAAGCAGTTAAAAGAACCCTCCGTCTACATCAATGCGGCAGCCGACAGCGGTGAAATATTTTCTCCGGTCGCTATTCTTGCCCAGGTCAGTGCTGCCACAGTAGTCATATCCATCATTATTGCAGCCTTGATTATTCTCTTTATTGCCAATTCCATATTAAAACCGCTCAAAGAGGTGGTAACCAACCTGAAAGATGCAGCCCAGGGCGATGGTGATCTTACAACCCGGATTGAAGTAACCTCCAACGACGAGATTGGAAATCTGGCTGACAGCTTCAATGTTTTTATTGAAAAAATTCAAAACATTATAAAGGATGTGGCGCAAAATTCCAGTGATCTGACCTCCTCTGCGGAAAACCTTGCCGGTATTGCCATTGAAATGAACAATTCATCTGATCACACCTCCCAAATATCGACCAATGTCGCCGGTTCCAGCGAAGACATGAAAGATAATATGTCTTTGGTTGCCCAGGTACTGGATACCACATCAAACAATATTAATACTGTGGCTGCTGCTGCTGACCAGATGAGCGCTACCATCAATGAAATCGCATCAAACACCGGAAACGCCAGCCAGATAACCCAAAATGCAGTGACCAGGGCAAAAGAAGTAACCGGACAAATGAATGAGTTAGGAAGTTCTGCTTCTGACATTAACCATGTTATCGGTACGATATCCGATATTTCAGCACAGGTAAACCTTTTGGCCTTAAACGCAACCATTGAAGCAGCAAGAGCCGGGGAAAGCGGCAAGGGATTTGCCGTTGTTGCTAATGAGATCAAGGATCTGGCAAAACAGACTGCTGATGCCACTGATGAAATAAGATCAAAGATAGAAGGCATTCAGACGTCTACCACTAATACCATTTCAGGAATTAAAAGTATCACGGATACAGTCAATGAAACCAATGATATTGTCTTAACGATTACTTCCGCTATTGAAGAACAGTCTGCTGCAACAAAGGAGATCGCCGGTAATATTGCCAATGTCTCTTCCGGGGTTAGTGAAGTCAATGCATCCATGTCCAAGGCTTCACAGGTGGCAACCGATATTGCCTCAGAAATTGAAGAAGTGAAAAATTCTACCCAGGAGCTTTCCGGCAACAGCGATCAGGTCAACGCAAAAGCTGAAGAGCTTTCCGAACTTGCAAGCAAGCTTGATGGCCTGGTCAACCAGTTTAAGGTGTAAGAAATCAATAAAAGCCCGGGGAAAAAACCCCCGGGCTTTTATTTAGTGCGTGACCGAAAACCTGTTACAAAAGATCTGCGTAAAAATCATTGCCTTTATCGTCAACAATAATAAAGGCGGGAAAATTTTCCACGGTGATCATATAAACGGCTTCCATACCCAATTCCTCGTACTCGAGGATCTCAGCCTTTTTAATAAAATCTTTTCCAAGGCGGGCTGCAGGACCGCCTATGGAACCCAGATAGAACCCGCCATGTATTCTACACGAATCTGTAACTTCCTTTGCTCTGTTGCCCTTGGCAAGCATGATCATGGAAGCATCCTCTTTCTGGAAAACAGGTACATAGGTATCCATTCTTCCGGCTGTTGTGGGGCCAAATGATCCTGAAATTTCTCCTTCAGGCCGTTTGGCAGGGCCTGCATAATAGACAATATGATTTTTCAGGTATTGGGGCAGGCCGTTGCCTGCTTCAAAACGTTCCATGAATTTTGCATGGGCAATATCCCTTGCCACAATAATTTTCCCGGTTAAGGCAAGCCGTGTGGCCACTGGATATTTTGACAGCTCGGCCCGGATCTCGTCCATGGGCCTGTTCAGATCGATTTGAATTGCTGCTTTTATTTCAGGTTCTTTTTTCGGCAGGTATTTGGCAGGATTTTCTTCCAGACATTCTAAAAAGATCCCTTCCTTTGTAATTTTCCCCTTAATCTGGCGATCGGCAGAGCAGGAAACACCCAGGCCGACGGGACAGGATGCTCCGTGCCTTGGAAGACGGATCACTCTTATATCAAGGGCAAAATATTTGCCCCCGAACTGGGCACCGATTCCTAATTCCTGTGATTTTGCCACCAGTTTTTTTTCAAG
>JAGLNZ010000142.1 GCA_023139225.1 Desulfobacula sp.
AGGGGATTGGCTTTTATGGCATCCCAGATAAGGCGGGACTCTTCTTTGCGGGACAGGTTCCCTGATGTGGATATCAGCATTCCCCAGACCTTTGTGATTTCAACGGAAGGGTTTAAAACATTTGTTGAGGAAAACAGCCTTTCAAAGATCCTTGAATCCGATGAGGAACTGGAAGACAATCAGATTGTCGAGCAGTTTGTCCATGCCTCTTTCCCGGAATGGTTGAAAAACAACCTGGAAACTTATTTGTACAGTGTTAAATATCCCATTGCCGTCCGGTCTTCCTCCCTTTTTGAAGACGCCCATTATCAGCCCTTTGCAGGACTTTACAATACCTATATGCTTCCCAATTCACACCCAAATCTTGAAAAAAGGCTTGAGCGGCTGATTATGGCAATTAAACTTGTCTATGCCTCTACGTATCTCAAGGCCCCAAGATCCTATGCAAAAGCAACCATGCATAGGACCGAGGATGAGGAAATGGCCGTGATACTCCAGCAATTGACCGGTACAAAGTTTAATAATTATTTTTACCCGTCAATTTCAGGCGTGGCCCAATCCTATAATTTTTATCCCATTTCCCATTTAAAGGCAGAAGAAGGGATTACCCATATTGCCCTTGGGCTTGGCAAGATTGTCATGGAAGGCGGTCAGACCTTAAGATTCTGTCCGAAATATCCTCAGTTTTTACCCCAGTTTTCCATTGTCGATGATATCCTGGAAAATTCCCAAAAATTTTTTTATGCCCTGAACCTGGATGAATTCCCGGATGAGGACAAATTAATATCCGGTTCCACTGAAGATTCCACCCTTGCAAAACTTGATTTAAGTGATGCAACTGATCATCCGGTTGTCAGGTTTTTGTCCTCCACCTTTCATGTCCAGGACAACAGGATCAGGGATTCTTTTTCCAATAAAGGATTTCCGGTATTAACCTTTGCCAATATTTTAAAATACAATTCGTTTCCTTTGGCCCGGCTCCTTGAAGAGGTCACCAAAATCGGCAGCAAATGGATGGGGGCTTCCGTTGAAGTGGAATTTGCAGTTAATTTGTCGGAGGATGAGAATCAGAAGCCACAATTTTCGTTGCTGCAAATCAGGCCCATGGGACGGTATAAACAAAATCTCGGTGTTGAAATAGGAAAAGACGAAATTAAGAATGCTTTCTGCTATTCTACACTTTCGCTTGGAAACGGTGAATATAAGGATATTTATGATGTGGTGTATGTTGACCCTGAAACCTTTGATCCGGGAAAAACTATTGAGATTGCAGCCCAGATAAACAAAATTAATGCCTTGTTTGATGAAAACGGCAAAAAATATGTTTTGATCGGGCCTGGCCGGTGGGGGTCATCAGACCGGTGGCTGGGAATTCCCGTGGTCTGGAATGATATTTCCAATGTGGGGGTGATGCTGGAAACCACCATTGAAAGCATTAAGGCTGATCCTTCCCAGGGGTCCCACTTTTTCCAGAATATCACGTCCCTTGGTATTAGTTATATTACCGTCTCAGATAAGGGAGATGATTTTATTGATTATGAATTTTTCAAGTGTCAGACATGTGAAACCACAACCACTTATTTAAAACACATAAAATTTGAAAATCCAATAAAAATTCTTGTGGACGGAAAGACATCCCAGGCAGTACTGATGCCCTATAACAACGATAACCCTAATGATACAATGAATGACATCCCGGTCATTGATCCTTAAGCCGGTAAAAGACAGGCTTTAAATGAGGAGACGGCTATGAAAATTTTAATTGTTGATGATGAAAGCATTTCCAGGCAGATATTAATTAAAAAGATGGGGCTCATCGGTGAATGCACTGCCGTGGAAGACAGCCTGAAAGCAATAGAGTTATTTGATAAAGCTGTAAAGAATAAAAAACCGTTTAATCTGATTACCCTGGATGTGTCCATGCCAAAGATGGATGGCAAACAATTGCTGAATTTGATCCGAAAAAAAGAAAAAGCAATGAAAATTACTAAAAAAAATAGGGTTAAGATCATCATGATTACGTCCCGGATGAACATGTCCACCATAAAGGAATGCATCAAGCTGGGGTGCGACGGGTATATTTCAAAACCGGTGAATAAATATCAATTGCTGGAAAATTTAGGCCGGATGGGGTTTACCCAACCTGCGAATATTGAAAAAGACGATAAAAAGACGCATACCCAGATTGTAGCCCGGATTATCAAATTATTTTATAAAGGAAAAATTAATCTGCCGGTATTGCCTCGTATCGTGACAGAGGTACAGCAGTTAATGGAAAGCCGGGACCCGGCTATTGAGGATCTGGCGAAAATTGTTAAAAAGGATATTGTCATCGGCAGTAAACTTATCTCCATAGCAAATTCTCCTTTGTACCGGGGTGTTGATAAGGCAGATAATTTAAATGCGGCCCTGCTCAGGCTGGGGATGGAAGCTGCCTATGGGTTGATATCCACACTTGTGACCAAAGATTTGTTTAAGTCGGACAATAAAGTATTAAACAGTTTGCTGGAGAAGTTATGGATGCATTCTTTTGCCTGTGCCTGCCTGGCAAAGCGGATTGCAGAAGAATTGGGAACAAGAAATACGGAAACTGTTTTTTTGATGGGGATTGTTCATGATATCGGCAAGATGCTGCTAATGAAAGCCTTTGTGGATATAGAGCCCAATGAAACCTTTGAAAATATGGATTTAATAATTGCCATTCACGAAATCCATACAACATTTGGTGCGGCCGTTCTTAAAAAAATGAGGTTTTCAGAAGAATTTATCCGGATTGCAGAATTTCATCACTGGAATGATTTTTCCAAGGATGATGAAAAAGAGCTGCTCATTATTCACCTGTCCGACCACCTGGCAAAAGTAATCGGGTTTGGTTTTTTTGATTTTGAAGACAGCGAAGACAAAGAGAAATCCGATAGCAAGGAAAGTCTAAAAAATCTTGAATCATTAAAGCAGTTGAATCTTGATCCGGACAAAGCCATGGAAATAGCAGATGAAATTAAGGCGATTATTCGGGACTCCGCCCAAACATTCTAATCTGCCAGGTAATATTCAATAGTTGACACCACACGGATGACCTTTATATGGGGATTGTTTTTATCCCTGTCCCGTATGGAGAATTGCCCCTGCCGGGCTTTTTTGATTTTTCCAAGTTTTGAGTCGGAGTCTTTTGCAAATTTTTGGGCCACCTGCCTTGCCTTGTTTGTGGCCTCTTCAATCATTCCGGGTTTAATATCATTGAGTCGGGTAAAGATGTATTCCGTATTATGGCGGTAATCGTCGGATTTAAACACAATTCCTTTTTTTCCAAGTTGTGCAAGTTTATTAATGGTTTTCCTGACGATATCAACCTGTGTTGAATATACGGTAACCACCTGGTAGCCGGTATAACGGAAAGGGGCTTTGTAATTGCCGCCATACTGCTGGGCCAGCTTATCAATCACAGAAGGCGGAGAAATGGAAATCTGTTTTTCATTGATGCTGTTTGATATGAGAAATCCGAAAATTTTCTGCCGGTCTTTTTCAAGGGTTAAGTAGAGGGATTCAAGGTTGTTGTCTGCCCTTTCAAACTGGATGGGCCACAGGACAATATCAGCGGGCAGTTCTTTTTGAGACAGTCCTTTTACTGTTACACTTCTTTCATACTCTTTGAACTTAATGGCGCTGGTCCCGATAAAATATCCAAGAAAGGCAAGGCCCAAAAAGATAAATAACCCTAGGATAAATGCACCTCTATGATTTGTTTCCTGCATGGTATCTATTCTCCTTATCACTTATTCTTTTACGTAGCGCGGATAGGTTATCTTTGCATTTTTAGCCTCATTGATATTAATGTCAAGGGTTAAAAATTCCCGGGATAATGAGGTCGTCCCCAACACATCTCCCCGTTCAGGCTCAATAATCCACCCGGTTCCGCCAAAATCCTCTTCTCTGGTGTTTGGGCCATTATAATTTGATGACAGGCAAAAGGCCCCGGAGACAATTGCGGCTGCTTTTCCCCCGGTCACCCAGATATCTATTTTTGATTCAGGCGTTGCTCTGGGGCACACCAGGATATCGATGTCCTGGTTTAAATACTCTCTCGCCCTTTTTGTAAACCAGAGCTCTGTGCAGATGAGAAATCCAATATTAACACCATTGGTATGGATAACATCAAAAAGTCCTTCTCCTCTTTCATACCAGGAGGCTTCATAATATCCGGGTTCATCCGGCAGATAGTATTTGTCATGCACCGGGATATACCCTTTTTCACGGGTTAAGATGAATCCTTTATTTAAATGTTTGCTGTTTTCAATTACAGGCCTTGAGGCAATGGTCATGTCCACCGGCAGTTCATTTAATCTGTCAATCCATTTATCATGGGCTTTCACCGCCTGTTTCCAAAGATCAGGATCAACAGCATCGGATTTTGTGATCCATTCAAAAAACGGCATTTCCGGCAGCAAAAGGAGGTCTGATTTTTCTATTTCAAGATGCTGGATTAACCGGTCCCAATATATGTTGGATTTTGTCCAGTTATCGGGTAATTCGCAAACCGTTACTTTCATTTTTTATTTTCCTTTTTGAATGCAAATTTTATTTTCATGAATTCAGGATCAGGGTCATGGTTTTTGCATCAATATTACCCCCGCTTAAGATAACGCCGACCTTTGACTTTGGCATAACCTTTTTATTTAAAAGGGCTGCAAGACCAAGGGCACCGGAAGGCTCCACCACAAGTTTCATACGGAAAAATAAAAATTTTACAGCATGAATAATATCTTTTTCTGAAACAGTCACCATATCGTCAACATGTTCCAATACCAGGGGAAAGGTGATTTTTCCAAGAGATGAGGTTCTTGTGCCGTCGGCAATGGTAGGGGGATTTTGAACCGTGTGGAGGGTTTTGGTTTTAAATGACTTGCAGGCATCATCTGCAAGTTTTGGTTCTACGCCAATGACTGTGCAGCCGGGGTTCATACCCTTTGCTGCAATGGCACTGCCGCTTAAAAGCCCGCCGCCGCCGCAAGGGGTCAACAGCATATCAAGAGCGCCTGCCTGGTCAAATAGTTCCAAGGCAGCGGTTCCCTGTCCTGCAATGACATCCACATGGTCAAAAGGAGGAATCATGGTCAGCCCCTGTTCCTTTTGAATTTTTAACGCAAGCGTTTCGCGGCTTTTAATTTGAGGATCATATTCAATTACATTGGCACCATAGCCTTTGGTTGCCAAAAGTTTTATGGCAGGAGCGTTATTCGGCATGATAATGGTGGTTTTAATATTGAGCATGTTTCCCACCAGGGCCACTGCCTGGGCATGGTTCCCCGATGAATAGGTGAT
>JAGLNZ010000143.1 GCA_023139225.1 Desulfobacula sp.
GCGCCTATTTTTTGAAAGTTTTCACATTTTAAATAGACATCTGCCTTTACAAGTTTATTTAAGGTTTTGGATGTCATTGTCGGTGTTGTATTGGCAAAGCCCTTTAATCTCTGTCGGGCATTGATTATCCTGTTAAACATTGATGAGCTCCCTAAGTTTTTATTTAAAGATAATTATTTCAGGTTGTTTGTGATATGTAAATATCTTTGGCATGTATTTTTAAAGAATAAAAACCTTGCGTTTGCAAGGGAAAACGGATTGCTTGAAGTCAAAGATGATAAGGACTTGAACTTTGATCCAGCCGGGTAAATCTTATGGAATATATACTTTTTTTTTACTTTTTGCATTGAATCGAATCATCATAAAAAGTCCGGATGCCGTAAGGCTGATGAGAAGCCCGTACCAGACACCATAGATGCCCATATCGAGTTTGAATGCCATAAAATAACCTGACGGAAGCCCCATCAGCCAGTAGGCGGCAAGGGTGATGAGTGTTGGAATTTTCATATCGGTCATTCCCCTTAAAATGCCAAGACCGACCGCCTGGGTCCCGTCGGACACCTGGAAGAATGCCACAATCACCAACAGCGAAGCGCTGATATCAATGACATTTTTTTCAGAGATATACAGGGATGGTAAAAAGAATCTGAACAGAATAAAAACCACTCCGGCCATGGCCATAAATACAGCACATAACAGCGCAGCAGAAAATCCAGCCATCCTTGTTCCATAAATATCTTTTCTCCCCACGGCATTGCTGACCCGGATGGTTGCAGCAGATGAGATACCCATGGCAACCATAAATGAAATAGAGGCAAGGTTTAATGCAATCTGGTGGGCAGCAAGCTCAATAGTGCCCATCCAGCCGATCATGACGGATGAGGCTGCAAAGGCACTGACTTCAAAAAAATACTGAAACCCTGCCGGAATTCCAATTGCAAGAAGGCGCCGCATCATGGGAAAATCAATTTTCCTGTAATTCAGGGTGGGGTCAAATCGTTTCATTCTTGAGGATTTTTTGATGACAATCATTAGTGTGACAGCCATGAATGTCCGGGAACTGATGGTGGCAATACCGGCACCTGTCAGTCCAAGGGGAGCGACCCCAAGATTACCGTATATAAATATCCAGTTGGCAAGGATATTAACAATATTGGCTAATAAGGTGATGATCATAGCCGGTTTCAGGAAACTGACTCCTTCGGCAAACTGACGGTAGCTTTGAAACAGCATTAACGGCAGCATGGAGAGTCCCAGTACTTTCATGTAGATGGAAGCCGGGCCCACAATCTCATCCGGCTGGTTCAGGTATTGGATACACTCTGAAAAAACAAGTGTGGCGCCGCAGAGCAGAATACCGAAAAAAAGATTCACTAAAATTCCCTGTCTCAAAATAACGCCGCATTCTTTGTCTTTACCCGCACCGTAGGCAATGGCTGTTAGAGGGGTGACAGCCATGGTCAGTCCGAATCCGATGACCATAATCAAGGTAAATATTGCATTGGCTATGGATGCGGCGGCAAGTGCTTCTGTGCCCACTTTGCCCACCATGATATTGTCCACAACCGACATGAGCATTTGTCCCAGCTGGCTCACAACAATGGGAACAGATAAAACAAGGGTCTTTTTTATTTCATTTCTAAACATGTATGGTCATCGAAGGTTATTCGTTAAAATGCACAAGGATTGGATTAGATCTTAAATCAGGAAAGAAATCAATAAAAATTATTGATCAAGCGTAAATTTGCAATACATTTTTTATCAGGATAGTATTGACCATCTTTTTGAATTCAGTTATTTTTTAATTTAAGGATTGGTTATTGAGACCAGGGTGCAAATAATGGAAAAAATAAATATCTATAAGATTAAACCTGGAATGATTCTCGGCCAGGATGTTGTAAACAGGGAAGGACGGCATCTGCTCTCCAGGAATCTGGAACTCACAAAAAAGGAAATCAGGATTCTGAAAATGTGGGGAATTCCTGAAATATCCATTCAATTAAAATCTCAAAGGCCGAACCAGGGTCAAACAAACGGCAAGCCACCTGATAATAAGAAAACCAGGGAGTTTCTCGATAATTGGTTTTACAAAAATGATCTTTTAAACCCTGTTATTAAAATTGTATATGGTATCTGTCTGGATCGGTTTGAAAACAATCAATTTGAGATAGCTTCCCTTCTGGAAAAGAAAGATAATGCAGAAGACCCTTCAGCGGCTGAAGATAAAATTAAACCGGTTAAAGATATCCATCGCCTGTTGAAAGGCGATTTTAAACTTCCGGCTCTTCCGACAATTTTTTCAGAAATCAATGAAGCCATTCAAAATCCCAAATGTTCAGGCAAGGATATTGCCGCCATTGTCAGCAAAGACGTAAGCTTGAGTGCAACACTTTTAAAAATTGTAAACAGCGCTTATTATGGACTCAACAAAAAGGTGGAGTCTTTGCACTATGCCGCCATGGCATTGGGAACCCGGCAGGTCAGTTCGCTTGCCCTTGGAATCACGGTGATCAATTATTTTAAAGGGATATCAGATTAACGAATCAATATGCAGTCTTTCTGGCGGCACAGTGTTGCGTGCGGGATTACTGCAAAAACGCTGGCCACGCATGTAAAGGGTGTTGTTGCAGAGCGGGTGTTTATCGGCGGACTGCTCCATGATATCGGCCGCTTGATATTTTTAAATATATATCCCGATGAATTTAATTCTTTGTTAAACAAGTCCCAGTCACTTGGTTTGTTTTTATACCAGGTTGAGCCGAAATATTTTGGTTATACCCATGCCCAGTTTGGAGGCCTTTTAGCAAAAACCTGGAATTTTTCAGACAGAATATCACAATTGATTCATCATCATCACGATAATTTTAAAACAGCGCCCCCAAAAGAAGTGGCAGTTGTATATGTCTCCAATTGGCTGGTGAATGCAATAGGAATAGGCTCTTCAGGTGAAAATGGCTTGCCGCGGTTAAATATGAATGCCTGGAAAGTTTTAGGAATTCCGGAAAGTCTGCTTCAATCCATAGTAAAACAGATTGATCGGCAAATCGTGGAAGCAGTGAGATTTTTTTATGAATAATCCTTATGAAATAGATTTCGAAAAGCGGTTGGCTTATCTGGAGCAGACTAATCTTTTTAAAATGATGGCCCTGGATCTTACAAAAGAGCTGGGAGAGTTCAACTCCAGTATTAATAAAGTGGAGAGTTCGGGTATTATCTTTGAAAAGTGCCGGACCCGGGCATTGCAGATTGTCGGGTTTAAGCAAATCGCCTTTTTTCTTGTGGATGAAGATGATTCTGATTTCCATTTAACCAAATGTTATCCAGAAACAGGTAAAGATAAAATCGAGAAAGAAATTGATATTTTGATAGAAGACGGGACCTTTTCCCGTGCAGTACTGGAGAAGATGCCGGTTACAGCCTATTCAAATGATTTTAATCATCAATTGCTGCTTCATGTACTGGCAACGGTTTCCCGTGTCAGAGGCATGTTTGTCGGTGTGCTGGAGAAAAAGTCAAAATATATACCCGAAGCATCTTTTGAGCTTTTTTCCATATTGATGGCGCATTGTGCAAATACTTTGGAGAGTTTTGAATTATACCACCAACTGAGAAAATCAAATACCCGTCTTCAAAAAAAAGTAAGCCAGCTCTCCATTTCAGAATCTTGCTTAAAAGATGAAATACTGGAACATGAGAAAACAGAAATTGCATTAAAATCAAGCGAAAAACTATATCGTTTGCTGGCTGAAACAGCCAATGAGATCATAATTATGGCTGGGGACACAGGCCGGATTCTCTATTCCAATGAATCTGCCTTGAAAACCAGCGGGTATTCAATAAAGGTAATGAGTGACATGAATATTAATGAGATAATAGATAGCTTTGATGATATCATGGCCGATGACCGTCAAAGTTATTCAAATATTCATACCACGGCACTTATATCAAAATCCGGTGATAAGATCCCGTTGGAAATAAATATAGAGCCTGTTTCAAATGGGGATGCATCATCCGGGATCTTAATTGTGGGCAGAGATATTTCAGAGCGGTTACAGGCAGAAAAGGAAAAACAATATTTAGAAGAAAAATTGTGGCAGGCCCAGAAAATGGAATCCATTGGATTGCTGGCCGGCGGCATTGCCCATGATTTTAATAATATTTTAAGTGTTATTGTCAATTATACCTCTTTGTCTCTTGCCGGTTTGCCGCAAAACAGTCTGATCCGCAGACATTTAAAACATGTGCAGACAGCTTCAAACAGAGCTGTTCAACTGGCAAGAAAACTCTATACCATTGGCAGGAAAGATGATCATAAAAAAGAGGTGATCAATATCGTCTCTACAATCAATGAAACCGTTGATTTATTAAAATCTTCCCTGGGAAAAGGCATTGAGATCAAAACAGATATAAAAAATGACCGGCTGTCTGTTCTGGCTGAAGAAACGAGAATCCAGCAGATCCTGATGAATCTGATTACAAATGCAGCCCATGCAATGACAAAAAAAAATGGTATTATTATTGTATCAGCATCTAAAATCGGTATCCATGATGAAAAGTCCATCTCAGCCCTGGATTTGATACCGGGAAGTTATATTAAGCTCAGTGTTACGGATAATGGCCCTGGAATTGATACAGCCATTTTACAACGAGTGTTTGATCCCTATTTTTCAACCAAAAAAGGTAAAGATAATTCAGGATTAGGGCTTACTGTTGTTCACGGGATTGTTAAAAATTATAATGGTGCTATTGATGTTCATACACAAACGGGCAAAGGCGCAGCCTTTCATATTTTTCTGCCTGAAGCCGGGATGTAAAAAATATATTGTTTATCTGACAGCCTGTCTTGCCTGTTTTGGGTCTGCCATTTTTTCGATATGCCTGATTGCCACCTTTACTGCACCCTGGATTTGTCTTGTTTTCGGTAATGTCTGCCCAAGTTTTTCAATAAAGCCTGATTGACGCAGCAGTCTATAGGATTCAGTAAAATTAAGGTCATAAACCCAGCTTATCTGTAGAAGTTTTAAATCCGTCAGACAGGACAAATGACTTATTTGGGCCAGCTGTTTGTCATATAATGCTTTGATTATTTTTTTTGAGTACAAAGGGCCATTGTCCCGAAGATTTTGAAGAACCGCGATAGTATCCTGTTTTTTATCTTTTGTATAATGATCAACAACCACTTTCCAGATATCAAGTTTATCCGCATCACGAAGCAGTTTGATAAATACAAGCATTTTATCATCCTTGATATCCGGTGGCTTGTATGCATTGTGCCAGGCAATGGGGATCAGGATGAACCGTTTTTCATTCAATGACAGGCTATTGAGGATTTTATGCAGTAATAGTTGCCGTATTCCAAACCTGGCATGATTAACAGAATTTTTATCATTAAATGTGGCATAATCACGATATTGTTTAAAACGGCCAATATCGTGAAACAAGGCAGTGATTTCAGCGATTTTCAAATCATTTTTTGAAAGAGGTATGGATTCACCTATCTTCAGAATATTCTCGCAGACTCTGAGTGTATGCCTCTCTTTTAATTCATATATTTGATTCTGATTTGGATCATTCCCATAAAACCCGGATACATATTCACAAAACCAGGCCTTAAATTTTTGCACTTGAGCTTTATTCATACTTCAGAGCCCATTCAATTGCTTTTGCCGCATGGATTTTGGTTGTGTCGTATAGAGGGATATCAATGTCTTCCGGCTTTAGAAGCATGCCGATTTCAGTACATCCCAGAATAATTGCCCGAGCGCCTTTTTCAATCAGCCTATTTGCAATATTGACATATACTTTTTTTGATTGGGTTCTTATCTGGCCCTGGCATAATTCGTCATAAATAATCCTATGGACGGATTCTCTGTCCTTTTCATCCGGGATAATGACATCAAGATCAAATTTTTCGATCAGCCGGTCCTTATAAAAAGCCTGCTCCATAGTATAGGCAGTGCCTAAAAGTCCTGTCTTTTTAATTTTGTCATGGACAAGAACCTGTGCTGTGGCATCGGCAATGTGAAGCAAAGGGATGTTTACAGAATGTTCAACTAATCCTGCCAGTTTGTGCATGGTGTTTGTACAGATCAGTAAAAAATCGGCCCCACTCTTTTCAAGCTTTTGGGCCGCATCAACCATTATCTCCCCAAGGCTTTCCCAGTCCCCTTTACTCTGAAGTTTTTCAATGGGTCCGAAATCAACACTGTACAGTAAAATTTGTGCGGAATGAAGACCGCCCAAAGCTTTTTTTATGCCCTGGTTTAGTTCAGTGTAATAATGGGCAGTACTCTCCCAGCTCATGCCGCCTATCAATCCGATTGTTTTCACTGTATCCTTCCTTTTTTTTATTTATTCACAGACTCCTCTAACGCGGCCTTACCATTTTGCAAATTCTTATCACCCGAATTGTTTTTAACATCCCGAACTAAATTAAGTTTGTATAAAGGATCTCCCACAAGAACCATTTTCCAGGAAAGGTAAGGCAGGCTGATAAGATATGATTCTGCCAGGGTAAGATAGCCTTCCGTGAGAAAATCAAAAAAAATTTCCGGTACTGGAAAGGCTTGGACATAAGGCTCTCCAACAGGACCGATGGTTGCAGCGATTCCATTATCCAGCATTTTTTTACACCAGACCTGGCTGCTTTTTCTTTTTAAAGTTGTGCATTCTGAACTGGCAATATGATATCCCACAGAGCCCTTTTGCCATGTAAAAGCATCAATATATTTTGCCAGACTGTACCAGCCGCAATAAAGAGCTGTGTCTGGACTTTCACCTCTCTGGAATAATGTCATATTATCATTAAGGACAACCGTTGTTATACGATTTTTTTTTGAAAGTAATCTGGCTGCACGATGAATAGACTTGTCGTAAAAGGCATATCCCGAAACCTTGCCTTTGCCCGGGTCTTTCCACCTGGCATCAAAATAGGCTGTGCCCTTTAAACCATTTTTTTCAGCTTCAATGCTGTCGTTAATGATTCGTTTTACAATGGTTTCATTGGCACCGTCAAGCCGGCTTGTCATCAAAACTTCAGACTGCTTTAT
>JAGLNZ010000144.1 GCA_023139225.1 Desulfobacula sp.
CTCAAACCCGGAAGACCGCCGATACCAAAGGCTTTTGCAGAACATGAGCGGATTTCCCGAATGTTCAGGGAATTTAAGCTTTCACGATCTCGCTTAAAACCATATGACGTCTGCATTGCGTCCTGTATTTAAAAAAAGCAGGTGGCGGTAATGGGGCTATATTTAATTTATCCTGCGGCACAACAGGCTCAATAAAAAAGGGATGTTTTTTGCTGCCGGTTGCCTTTTCCACGAGTTCGGCGGCCATAGCCGCCTCCCCGGGGCTTAGATAATCTGCCTTGCCGTTTTTTCGAATAAAAGCAGATACCGGCAAAATAATCCGGTATTCAAAACAAGAATTTAATAATGAAAGACTTTGGTTCAGCTCATCTTCATCAAGAGCCATACCTGTAATCTTCTCATAAAGATGGGCAGGGCCCCGCAGATAAAAGACCAGGCGATTAATCAGTTTTTCTTTCAGGATAGTTTCAAGCAAAAGAAAATTTCGACCGTCTGCTTCCAATTGGATCATCAGCCCCTGATTTTTAAGAAATTCAAGGAGGCAAAGAAAATCTTTACCATCAGGCAATCTTTTTGCACAGATATTCAATCCATTGATCCAGCCGTGAGTCAAAGTACCTGTTTTGACAAGACCTTCCAGGCGATCATCAGCCATGAGAAATGCAAGGATTACACCCACACCCTGAAAAATCTTTTCCCCTGTAAAAAGGATGGGGAATTCCACCCCGTCTTTTCCACGGAATATCTTAGGACGGTTTTCCCTGTAGAAAACCTTAAAGGCCTCTTTCCCATGGGATTTTATATCCTGTTCTTCATAGGCAATATTATTCTCATCCATGAAAAACTTAATCATTTTGCACCGTGTACACCCGGTGGCACTGAAAAACTGGTAAGGCATATATTTTTACTCCAAATGCTTATCTGGCATCATCGGTATCTGATATCACACACAGGGCTGATGAGCTCTGGTATGGCACAACACCTTCTATGGTTACTTCGGACTTAGGCCCTTTGGGGCTTGCCCCTTTTACCCTGAAACCGGTAACGTCCAGGGGGGCTATTGCAATTTGCTTTGGCGGGTCCACCCGGGGAATATAATCGTATGGGTAGCGATAGGCCCGGTATACCATATTCATCTTAAAATGCCTGCCCCAATAAGGCGAAATATATTCCCATACCAGTTCATGCCCTGCTGTCACCTCAATAATTCTACCGCCGCTACCTTCGGTTATCAGGGTGTTCCCGTTGGGCAGTCTCTGGGCGGAACTGATGAACGGGCTGTAAAAACGATTGCTGTCCGTGGGATGAACCAGCTCTGCCTCCTGGGGGGTAAACTGCCAGACAATTTGCAATGATATTGGATCAAATTCCAGAACCCTTGAATAATCGCGCAACACATTTTTTGCACCAGTGGGGCTTGCCGGGTGACAGACCCCGTATCCGGCCCAGCCGCCATTATCATAAACAAGGATATTTCCTTCACCGGGAAGTCCCTTTGGGATCATGTGGGCGTGATGCTGGCCAATAATCCAACCAAGGTCTTTTTCAGGGGTATAATCATAGTATGGGCCTGTTTTCCACACTATCTCCCCGGTCGCCTTGGAAATAATAAAAATAATATTGGTTTCACGCCCGTCTGCAATAATATTGTCAGGATGAAATCTCTTATCGCCTGAATCATACCATTTATTCGGCCCAAGAAGGGACATGGAATTTATATGCATCCAGTCTCCCATGCCGCCGCCGCAGGGCCTCATATTTGGATCACGAAACAAAATATTTTTTGCGTCTTCCCGGAATCCAAACTCTTCAAAATGATCGCTGCACACCCACTCCCACAGGATGTCCCCATCCCAGGAGACTTCATATATGGTGTCATCCAGCAGATTTTTGTCGCATATCTTTTGACTGACCAGGTTTTTATGACCCAGAATCATGGTATTTGCCTTAAGCGTCTTAGCATCCATCCCGGGAACATAATACCCCACAGGATTGCCTTCCCTCTGGTAGTCATGGTGAACTCTGGCCATCCACTGGGCTTCTTCCCCGGGATCTTCAATATATTCATACTCGTTGAATTTCCATACAATATTTCCGTCCCAGTCCACCTGGATCAAGTCCCTGTAATCCTGCATTCCAAATTTTGTGGATCGTTCACCGGTATGCCCGAGGATATCACCCCCTTTGAGCAGCTTATTGGGAAATCCATGCAATCCTTTCCAAAGTTTTACTTCCCCGCCGTTCATATCAATCATCAGGGCACCCAGCTCCTTGGCCTGGAAAATAGTATATCCGTTAAAGCATTTTTCAGGGTCATAGATGGTCGTTCCGGTTGGATATATACTGGGATAGGTCATTAAATACTCCTTTAAAAATAAAAATTTTGGTATTAAGCTCTATTTTTTGCTTTTCTTGCATCCAGTATGAATGGAACCAGGATGATCAAGCAGGTTAAAACAATCAAAAAAATACAGATGGGCCGATGAAGCAGGATAGCGAGGCTGCCGTCTCCAAGGCTTAAGGTTTCTCTTAGCCGGTTTTCCATGATTTCACCCAGCACCACCCCCATAATCAGGTTAACAATGGGCCATCCCATTCTCAGAAGAGCATACCCTAAAACACCCATGGCAATGGCAACCCCTGCATCAAACAATCGCGTATTAACCGCATAGATCCCCACCATTGATATGACCATGATCACAACTGCAAGTAATCTGCCCGGCACTTTTACTATCATGGCAAAGGGCCGCAGCCAGACAATAAGCATGACAAATGCCGCCACATTGATTAAGAGCATGGAGAAGTACAGAGTGCTGATAAGAACAGGCTCTTTAACCAGCAGCAGAGGGCCGGGATATATGCCGTTAATGGTAAACACGCCTAAAAGCACAGCGCTTAAGGCATCTCCTGGAATCCCAAGGGTTAAAAGAGGAATCAGAGCCCCGGCAGGAACAGCATTGTTCCCTGCTTCCGAAGCCAGGCATCCTTCCGGTGTGCCCTTTCCAAAAAGATCTTTTTCCTTTGACAGCCGCTTTGCCACGTCATAGGAAAGAAATGAGGCCAGAATGGAACCGGTTCCGGGCAAAAGGCCGACAAATGTACCGATAACACCGGAACGTATCAAAGTTTTCCAATATTTCAAAACTTTTATGAGTCTTGAAAAATCAAGGGTGGATCGGCTCAACTGGATGTCATGATTTTTCATGATCTCCTGCTCCACCAGAATAAGGGTCTGGCCGATACCGAATAATCCCAGGCAGATAGGAACGATATCCAGGCCGTTTTGCATGGACAGGGTGCCGAAACAAAACCGCTGACTTAATGTGGTACCGTCAATACCCACGGTGGAGAACCAGAACCCCAAGCCTAAAAGCATTATACCCCGGCCAAGCTGGGCCCTGAAGGCCATTACCACCAGTACGACCCCAAAAACCGCCACGGTAAAATATTCCGGAGGCCCAAAGCTTGCAGCCACATGGGCCAGGGCCGGGGCCAGGAATATAAGGATCATAACACTGATGACCCCGCCGCCAAAAGAACCCAGCAATGCGGCGGAAAGAGCGGTCTGGGCCTCGCCTTTCTGTGTTAAGGGATAGCCGTCAAAACTGGTAACTATTGAAGAGGGCACGCCTGGCGTCCGCAGCAGAACCGCCGGGATGGCACCGCCGAAATATCCGCCGCAAAATACACCCAAAAGAAGAGAAAGCGCAATATCGGGTGGAAATGCAAAACTGAAAGGTAATAACACCACCATACCGACCATGGGACCAAGCCCCGGAAGAATACCCACAATAATTCCCACAAGGGTACCTGAAAACAATGCCGCAAGATTGCCCGGGGAAACTGCAGCCCAGAAACCGGCCAATAAATGTTCAAACATAGGCTACTCCGAAAAAAATTCCATTATTAACGGTTCAGGAAACCATACATCCAGAAAAATTTTAAAAATTAGAAATAAAATCAGGGTAACCAGTATCGGAATCAGTGTGATTTTAATCATTGAATCCTGTTTTACAAATTTCAAGGCAATGACCAAAAAAAGCCATGTTGATATTTCCAGTCCAATCGCCACGATGCCTGCCAGGTACAAAATCAGCAGCC
>JAGLNZ010000145.1 GCA_023139225.1 Desulfobacula sp.
AGCCCGAGGATGATCATGTTTTTAAAGGGTTTCCCATATCCATCCAAATACCATGACGCATGCAAAGACGGCCTTAACAACCGCCACATGGACGGTAATGATCCTGCCAGAATCAGGCAGGATACGATGATGGGAAATATCAAAGGACCTTTATAGAACGGATCAGGACCGGAGGTGTCTACCTGCCACGGAGAGGAGATCAACATGGACAGGGCAAACACCCCAAGTACCGAACCGAAGAGGTCATGAACCCGGCTGGAAGAAAAATCTTTTTTAGACATGCCGTTCCTTTTGGCTTATTGAATAATCCCAAGATCTTTCATGATCACACCAAAATTTTCAAGCTCGCTGTCCATCTGCTTTCTGGCCTGTGCAGGACCTGTGGGGTGTGGAATAACCCCGACGTTTTGGATCACTTTCTGAATTTGGGGCATTGCCATGACTTTAAAAAATGTATCACTGAGCTGGTTTACAATATTATCCGGCGTTTTTTTCGGAACAAATGCGCCAAACCATATGGAATAGGAATCTCCAAACCCGTCTTCCGCCACTGTATGGACATCGGGATATTGGGCAAGACGCTGGGGCAGCATGCAGGCAAGGATTTTCATCTTACCGGCTTCCACATAGTCTTTGATCCCCGGTGTTGAAAATGTAATCACATCAGCATCTCCTTTTACCACAAGCAAAGGATTGAGTTTTTTGTAAGCGGTTTCTTTCCATTTAAACCCGCCGATCTTGGCGGCATTCATGGCAATTAAAGTTGGCACAGCGCCAAGGCCCCAGTGAGCAAGTCGTAAATCATGATCTTTTCCGTACGCGGCAAGTTCCTTTAAATTATTATAGGGTGCGTCTGCACGGCATGCCAGGGTAAAAGGAGAAGACCAGACAAGGCCCAGGGATCTTAAATCCTGGTTTTTATAAGGGGTCTTTCCACGAAGGACTTGGGTAATCATGGGTCCGATGGATATTAACCCCATTGTATATCCGTCAGGACGGCTGTTTTTAAGTTCATTGGTGGCAAGGACTGCCCCGCCGCCGGGTTTGTTAACCACTTTTACCGGCACACCAAGTTCTTTGGACATCAGCGGCGCCATTGAGGTTGCAACCATGGTGGAAGGATCATTGCCTGCCGGCCATGGGATAATGATTCTTACCGGTTTTTTCGGCCATGCCCCAAGACAAATTCCCGGAACAAGTAAACTTAAAACAATCACACTAAACATAAGATGGAAAACTAATTTTTTCATTGCTAAGATCCTTATATATTGTATAGTTTGTGAATTGTTTTATAAAAAACAGCGTTGTTTTTTATAAAACCTTACTCCAAAAGTTTCGTGAAAGAACCGGGTGGCAGCCCATCTTTCACGAAACTTACCCTTTTTTTTTCTTGTTCATTTCCTTTTTAATTATCTCATCCAAGGTATCAAAATGTTCTGTCATCACCTGTTCTGCTTTTTTACCATCGCGTTCTTTAATGTATTTAAAAAACAATCGATTGTATTGGATATCTTTTTTTGCTGTTTCAAGATCAGGGGTCTTTGCCAGCACCTGTTGAAACACAGTAACAAGCGCCTCCATCAAGCCGCTGATAAACCGGTTGTGACAGGCATCGGCAATAAGGCGATGAAAACCTATGGCCTTTGTCTGATCAGGCCGGCCCTCTTTAATGGACACATCTATATCTTCAATACATTTTTCCATGGCAGCAAGATCTTCACTGGTTCTTCTTTTTGCGGCAAGCTTTGCCAGTCCCGGCTCAAGAATCCGTCTGAACTCGGCCAGATCGCTTGCACTGATACCGCCAAACAGATAGGAGTTAATCACCACGTCAACCATTTTTTCAGAGCCGGGCTCGGCAATAAAACTTCCACCGAATATTCCCCTTTTTTTTTGTATCAGCCCTTCGGTTTCCATTTCCCGCAATGCTTCCCTGGCAGATACCTTGCTAACATTATATTTCTGGGCTATTTCAACTTCCGGCGGAAATTTATCCCCCGGTTTGAAATGGCCGTCCAGAATGGATTGTTTTAATATGGATTTAATCTGGTCGGATATTCGTTCTTTGCGAATCGTACCATCCTGCAATGCTTTGTTCATGTCTCCTCTTTGAAACCAACTAAAGTTAGTTTTTTAAAAGTTAGTTTTTTTATAAATACAACAATTTCAAATATCGTTTTCATTGTCAAGTTATTTAATTATTTAAAAACGAGCCTTGAGTTATCAATTTTCTGTATTTAATACTGATGTTTATAGCCATAGGGAATGTTCAATTTATCCATCCGTTTGCGCAGGGTGCTGGGATGGATCTTCAATAAATCAGCTGCTCCACCGGGGCCATGTATTTTGCCATGGCACTGATCCAAGGCTCTTTTAATATGGTCTGACATGGCTGCATCCAGGGATTTCAATGGTAAGACTAACCTGTCCATTTTTTGTTCGATTTTTCTGTTTTTTACCTCCCCATCGTTCATTCGCTTGTCTAAGGCAGTATCAATCTGTTTTTCAACCATATTTTTCAAGGCATCAATGCTTTTATTGGTATCTAAGAACTCGATGGGATCAATAGGAAGGTATTGGTCCAGCTTCAAAGGGGCATCCGGAGCAAGAATCATAGCCCGCTCAATAAGATTTTGCAATTCCCTCACATTGCCGGGCCAGGAATAGGTCTTCAATCTTTCCATCGTGTTTTTGGATAGTTGAGGTGTTTTGGAAAAATTCATCTCTTTAGCTATCTTTTTAAGGAAATGGTAAACAAGGGAGGGCAAATCCTGGGTCCGTTCCCGCAAAGGAGGAATGGTCAGTGGAAAAGCACTGAGACGGTAATAAAGATCTTCCCTGAAAGTTCCATTTTGGAGCATGGTTTCAAGGGGTCTGTGGGTGGCTGCAATGATTCTGACATCCACTGGGATGGGGTTGCCGCTGCCAAGTCTTTCTATCACACCATTCTGTAGAACCCTTAAAAGCCGGACCTGAAGTTGGAGGGGCAAATCTCCGATTTCATCCAGAAAAAGTGTCCCTCCGTCAGCCTGCTCAAAACGGCCGGCTCTATCTTCGTTCGCTCCTGTAAAGGCGCCCTTTCGATATCCAAACAACTCACTGTCCACAAGGGTCTCCGGTATGGCACCACAATTAACTTTGATATAGGGAGCATTCTTGCGCAGTGAAATACGTTGAACTGCATCGGCGATGAGTTCTTTTCCCGTACCGGTTTCACCGAGGATAAGTACGGGTATATCCATTCCTGTCAGCTGCCGGACCATTTTCATCGTTTTGCTTAAACCTTCCTGGCCTATGATAACCGAGGAATTTTTTAATAGGGTTACCTCGCCGGATAACTGCTGACGCTGAGCATCTATTTTCTTTTGGAGTTCAATGGTGCGATGGTATTGCAAAAGATTCATCATCGCCATGCTCATCAATGGCATAAGCAGCCTCAACTTGTCCTCATGTGCTTTAGTGAAGCAGTTGGTTTTACTTCCCATGAGGCAGAGGTGGCCTATCGTCTGGTTTTTTGTTGAGAGATTGGCTACAAGATAAGCGCGGTCCTTGAAAGGCAGATACTTTTTCAGCGCTCTGCTGTGACGGCCGCCCACAGGCCTGTCAATGGTGCTGGGCGTATTTATTATAAACATATTGTTTTCAAATAATGCAAGGTCTCTTTCACCTTCTTTTGACATGGATATCAATTCGTCAAGAAAGATATAATCACTTTTTGTTACCAAAAAAAGCAGGTGAAGTGATTTCATTCTGGGTTCAAACTTATGCAGGGTCAACCCTTCAAGCGGGAAATATTGGCTGGCAAAATCAAAAAAGGCACGCAAAGCGTCTGCCAGGTTCAGGCTGGAAGATGCTGCCAGCATAGCCCCCCGGAAAAAGGCAAAGTCTTTTGCAACTGAATCAGACATATTCGTTCATCCCCTTATTCAATTTAGGATAATAAGGAAAAAAATACCATATTTTCCAAATATTGTCTAATAGTAAAAAATCTATATCATTTAGTTTGTCTATTTTTTTTCAACTGACTGATTTTATAATATTTTCAAGGCTTGGCATAGCGTTTGCTATAAAAAATAATCAAATGAGACAGCGTTGTGATCTAAGTCCAAAAAAGGAGGCTTTTGAATGGTAACAATTCTTGCAATGATTTTTACAGCCGGGCTTATTCTGAGCGCTATGGTTGGTATGGCATTTTTTATTTCATCTATCCGGGAAAAAGAAAAACGGGCATCCATTTTTGGAGGCATACAATTGCTCGGGATGATTTTTCTGGTTATTGGTTTTCTTTCTCTTTATTCCATTGGTGTTTTTAATTCAGGGGTTGGAGTTTTCATCCTTGCTTTTTTAGTCTCCTTTGGGCTGGTTGTTGCGATACTTTTTTGCAGAAGAACAAGCCCGAATGAAAAAGCATTGAAAGGCGCAAAGGGATATATTTCAGGTGAAGTAACTCGTTTTGATGAAAGAGACCATGTTTTTGCCAGGAATCGTTCTCTTCCTGAAAATTCTGAACAATATGCGGAATATTATCAAAAACATCCGGAATTGAAAAATATAGACTCAAAAAGGAGAGCAAAAGGCGGCCCAATCGGACGTCCCGGCGCTATCGACAGTCCGGGTGGTGATGCCAATGTTGCAGCGATTCTGGCTTGTTTATCCATGCCCCATTTTCTTTCAACACAGGATAAATATTCACCTGAGCCGCATATGGCATTAAAAGAAAAACTTGCTCAAAAAAAGGTTGAAATAAGCCCTCAAGAAGCAACCATCAGGCTTAAAGGCTATGCAAAAGCATTGGGCGCTTCTTTGGTGGGTATAACAAAAATAAATCCATTATGGATTTATTCACATCGGGCAGAAATATTTAATAATAACTGGGAAGACTGGGGAAAAGAAATTAACTTGAATCATACTTATGCAATTGTCTGTGCTGAAGAGATGAATACTGATATGGTTGGAAGTGCGCCCCATACACCCACCTGTATTGAAAGCATGCTTAACTATTCAAAAGGAGCATATATTACAACCCAGTTGGCCGGGAATATTGCAAACTTAGGGTACTCTGCCACAGCAAATCATTTCAGGCACTATGATGCTTTAATGGTGCCGATGGCAGCGGATGCCGGATTAGGCGAGGTTGGAAGACTGGGATATCTTATTACAAAAAAATACGGCCCCCGAGTCAGGCTGAGTATGGTAACAACAGACCTTGAGTTGATTGAGGACAAACCTGTTGATATAGGTGTTGAAGATTTTTGCAGGATATGTAAAAAATGCGCTGTCTGCTGCCCGTCAAAATCAATTTCGCATGAAGATATGACTGTTACAAATGGATTGCTCAGGTGGAAACTGGATGCCCAATCCTGTTTTGAATACTGGGGAAAAGTAGGAACAGACTGCAATGTCTGTATGAATGTATGCCCGTGGAGCCATGCCGATACATTGCCCCATCAAATTATTAAAACATTGATCACCAGAAACAAATTATCAAGGAAACTCTTTAACCTTATGGATGACATTTTTTATGGAAAAAAACCCAGGCCCAAACCCCCGGAAAGATGGGCTCAGTTTGGCACATGGGAATAAAATTAATGGAACACTTAAAAAGGAGTAAATGAAATGAAAAAATTATTTTTAAAAGTAAGTATCATCATTTACGGGATCATTTTCCTTGCGGCAGTCAATGCGACGGCTAAAACTGTTGAATTGAAAATTTCACATTTTATGCCTACCAAGCATGTTCAGCACAAAGTGCTTG
>JAGLNZ010000146.1 GCA_023139225.1 Desulfobacula sp.
CTTGTAAAGGCATTAAGGGTTCCCCATGTCAGGGGACGTTGGGGGGAAATTACCTTAAAAAGGGTGGCTGAGCTTGCCGGGATGACAGAGTATTGCGATTTTGAAGAACAGCTTTCATCCGGTTCCGGTAAAGGTTCTATCCGGCCTGACATGGTGGTCACCCTGCCGGAAAATCGAAAAATTATCATTGATTCAAAGGTTCCTTTGATGGCCTATCTTGATGCCCTGGAAGCATCCGGCGAAAAGGAAAGGCAGGATCGGATGAAAGATCATGGACGCCAGGTACTCACGCATATTTCAAACCTGTCATCCAAGAATTATTTTCAACAGATTTCCCCGACTCCTGAATTTGTGGTGCTGTTCATTCCGGGAGAGAATTTTTTCAGTGCAGCCCTGATTCATTACCCGGATCTGATTGAAAAAGGGATAGAAAAGGGAGTGATTCTTGCCACGCCTACTACCCTGATAGCACTTTTAAAGGCTGTTTCCTATTCCTGGAAACAAAAAAAAAGCTATGAAAACGCAGAAGAGATCAGGAATCTTGGAGTGGATCTTTTTTCAAGGCTTTGCAGCATGACCGACAATATCAATCGCCTTGGAAAGGATATTGAAAAGTGTGTTTCAACCTATAACAGGACAGTGGGTGCATTGGAAACAAGGGTCATGTCTACGGCTAAAAAACTGGAAAGCCTGGAGGTTTCTTCCCAAACCATGGATGATTTGCAGGAAATAGATTATTCAAAAACATTTACCAGAGAATTTAACAAGCGGGGTCAAGATGATGAATAAGATGTCAGTGAATATCATTTCGGCCTTCTTTTTTGTGATCATCGTCTGTTTTTTTAGCGGATGTCATCCGGGACCGGGAGTCAGAGAGGAAATTACACAATTTAATTGCCTTAAAAAATTAAAACCTAAAAAACATCCGTTGTTTATTGATAATTTGGATTTTCAAGGTCTTGCTACTTCCATTGATCACAGCCTTGAGTATTTTAAAAGGGTCCCTCTGGAAAGAAAATACCAGTATGGCAATCAGATATTCAATGCTGCCCATATGATTATCTCTTTGGAAACGTTTAAAGCATTTTTGGAAAATAAACCCTCCACAAAAGCGTTGAATGAATTTATCAAGTCTTCTTTTATTGTTTATGAAGCAGCAGGGAATGAGGATAAAGAAGTACTTTATACAGGATATTTTGAGCCCACCTATGATGGCAGCCTTAAAAGGAGCAATACCTACCCGTATCCTGTTTATTCCAAACCAGAGGATTTGCTGGAAATCGATTTGTCAGTGTTTTCAGCTCAGTACAAAGGTCACAAACGATTAAAGGCCAGGGTTCACGATTCAACAAAAAGGGTGGTGCCGTATTATTCAAGAAAGCAAATTAACTCCATAGAAGATTTTTTCATAAAATCAGAACCTGTTGTATGGCTGAAAAGCAGGGTAGATCGTTTTTTTCTTGAAATTCAGGGCTCGGGAAGAATTGTTTTGGATCAGGGGGATGTAGTACGGGTTCATTATGCGGCAAGCAATGGGAACGCATACCGATCCATTGGGAGATATTTGATAGAAAAAAATGAAATTTTAAAAGAAAATATGTCCATGCAGGCCATCAGAACCTGGCTTGAGATGCATCCCCAAAGAATGGATGAAGTCCTTCACCATAATGAGAGTTTTGTTTTTTTTCAAAAGGAAGAAGGCGGCCCCTATGGCAGTCTTGGTGTCGAAGTTACAGCTTTTCGTTCCATTGCCACGGATAGAAGATTATTTCCCAAGGGAGCTTTATGCTTTATGCAGGCCCAATTGCCGGATAAAATAAATATTAATCCTTTAAAGGAATGGGAAAAAGCCTGTTTTTTTGTATTGAACCAGGATACGGGTGGTGCCATTAAAGGGCCCGCAAGGGCGGATCTTTTTTGCGGGAATAGTAATTATGCCCAATTTACCGCAGGCCATATGAATAAATATGGGAAGCTGTTTTTTCTTGTCCTGAAGCCGAATCGGGGCAGCTAAATCCATTCAACATCATTTGAGTAAAACCCAAGGATGACTTTTTTGCCGGGATAAAGATCAAGGCGGCTGACTTGATCGGGGGGAAGCGTCAGAATAAAACAAAGATCGTGGATAGAGATGGTGGTCATGATATGTCCGCTTTTTTTTTCCAAAAGCATGGAAACTATATGGCCGGATAGTTGATTGTCCATACCATTGCCCGGTTGTTTTTTAAGGGCAATGGAAATATTTTTTTTTCTGATAATGGCAGTGCATGTTTTAGGGGCAGGGGCTTTAAGAGTGATGATCTGTCCGTCATCAAGTTTTTTTACAAGGGGTTTGTCATCCGGTTTTACATCCGGTTTTACAAAGGGCCCTGTGATAATATTTTCCATACCAGTGGAAAATATATTTCCTTTAAAGATGGAAAGTTGTCTGTCGCTGATGGAATAGAGCCATTGCAGATCATGGCTTGCAATGACAAGGGTGGTTCCCCAATTATCCCGGGCTTTTAAAGAAGCCTGGCGGATCAGTCGGGCACTTTCAGTGTCAACACTTGCAATGGGCTCATCAAGGAGCAGCACCTCGGGTTTTAAGATCAGCCGGGCAGCCATGGCAACCCTCTGGGCTTCCCCACCTGACAATTCGTGCCATTTCCTTTGGGCAAAATTTTGATAGTCAAGCCCGACATTCAAAAGAGCTTTTTTTACCCTGTTTTCAAGGTTGTTTTTATCTTTTCTGATTTTTAAACCATAGGTAATATTTTCAAAAACAGTCCGTTTTAGAAGATAGGGCTTTTGGGTCAGAAGGGTTATTTTTGACCGGACGGTTGAAGAAAAGGGAAGTTCAAGGTGCCCTTTATAAAAGATGCGACCCCGGGTTGGTTTCCGGGCAAAGGCTAAAAGTTTTAAAAGAGTGCTTTTCCCACTGCCATTTGGCCCGATAAGGCCTGTAATCGATCCGGTTTCGATTTTAAGGTCATCAATATCAAGCACTTTCGTGTTGCCATAATAGTGTTGGATGTTTTTTAAATGGTATGCGAAATCTTTTTTTGTCATTGTTTCCTTAAAAAAGACAGTGATAGATTCACAATAAAGGCAATGGTGATTAAAACAAGTCCCAGTGCAATGCCATCGGCAAAAAGCCCCTTGTTTGTTTCAAGGGCAATGGCTGTGGTAATTGTTCTGGTGTGGTACTTGATATTGCCGCCGACCATCATTGATATGCCAACCTCGGTTAACACTCTGCCATAAGCCGTGACCGCTGCCGCCAGAATGCCGTACCTGACCTCCCAGAGACAGGTGGCAACGATATGGCGCTTTCCTGCACCAAGGGTGACAAGGGTCAGTTTAAGGTCACGGTCTATGTTTTCAATGGTAGAGGCGGTGATTGCTGTTACGATCGGGAATGCAAGAATCGTCTGGCCTATTGCAATTCCTGTAAGGGTAAAAAGCAGACCCAGTTCACCTAAAGGTCCCTGCCGAGAAATAAATGCATAAACAGTAAGGCCGATGAAAACCGTTGGAAGGGCAAGCATGGTATCAAGGATTGTTCTTAAATGCTTTTTGCCTTTAAAGTCAAAATATCCGAGAAGAAACCCGCAGGGTAAGCCTGTTCCAATACTTAAAAGCATGGAGCAGGTAGATACTTTCAATGTTGCAAAGACTGCAGTCCAGGTCGAGCTGTCGCCGCCTATCAGAAGCTCAATGGCTTTGATAAAACCTGCAACAATAAAATCCATAATGACCTTTAGTTATTTTGCGTTTGGTATAAACAGCTTCTGCCCAAGTAACCTGAAGTCTTTTATCAGGTTTTGGGCATTTTGTGAAGCCATCCAGTCTGAGAATTTGAGCGCCAGATCATATTTAGCATTGGGGCAGTTTTTCGGATCAAGTGTTAATACACTGTATTGATTTAAAAGGATTGCATCACCCTCAACCAGAATTTTTAATGGGGCATTGCCGCCTTTTGTGGACTGGTATTTGATATAAGTGCCTCTGTCGGTCATGGTGTAACCGTCTCTTTCCTGGGCAATATTGATGGTTGCAAGCATTCCCTGTCCTGTCTGAACGTACCATTTTTCTTTGTCAGGCAGCTGGATACCGGCATTTTTCCATAAAAGTTTTTCTTTTTTATTGGTCCCGGAATCATCCCCCCGGCTCATGAACACGGCCTGTTTGTTAGTAATAGTAGTAAAGGCATCTGATATGTTTTTACCTTTTATGCCGGCCGGATCATTTTCAGGTCCAATGATGACAAAATCATTATACATAACCTGTCTTCTGTCTTTACCGTATCCTTTTGCGATATATTTTTTTTCTGCAGGCGGGGCATGAACCAGCAGAACATCAACATCACAGTTCTGGCCAAGCTTTAATGCCTTTCCGGTTCCTGTTGCAGTCCATTTCAGGTTGATGCCTGTTTCTTGTTCAAAGTGAGGGATAAGATACTCTAAGAGGCCTGTGTTATCCGTACTGGTGGTTGTCGCCATCATTAGGCTTTTGCTCTGGGCCTGTGTGCCAATGGTCAGGATTATTGTGAAAATAATCGCTAATATACCGGTAAAGTTTATTTTTCTGCTCATTTTTAAGTCTCCAATAAAGTATTCAAAATTTGTTTGTTAAAATGAAATTTGAATAGGTTAATATCGGAAAATAGTCAACATAATGTTTGAAAATTTTATTGAAAAAAGAAAATACTTACTAAAAGGTACAGATAATTACAACATTATCGATCTTTTAGGAAAAGATCGTGATATTCATCTTCTGAAATATGCTGTTTCAATTTGTTATTAATAAACAGGTATATTTCTTCAAGTTCCTGATCTGACAGCCTTGGGACAAGAGTTTTTAAAAAAGAGTCCTCGGAAAATTTTTGAAGATAGAACATAATAGTTTCTTCATCTGTTGCCCGGTCAAAGCCCAAAGCCCCCAGGCCTTGATATTTCTGAACAAAATTATGTGTATCTTTTTTCATATTCATCAATCCTTTATTTGTTAATTTCAATTGAAACGGATCATCAGCCGTCAATTTATGCCGGGAAATGATAATGAGGTGTTGAGTCGGCCTCTTTGCGTACTATGAATTGCTTTTTTTAAATGCACTCTGTGCGGCATCAAAAAGAGTCTGCAATGGAACCGGTTTTGAAAAATAGTCTTCAAATCCCGCCTTTTTGCATTCTGAAGATTTATAGTTGGATGCGTATCCGGTAACGGCATAGGCAATTGTTTCAGGTGTTTTTTTAATAACTTTTTTGCATAGGTCTACTCCGCTCATACCGGGAAGGTTAAGATCTAAGAACATGACACGAATGGTTTCTTTGTCAAGGACTTCAAGCGCCTGTTCACCGGACTCGGCACAAAACACAGTATACCCTTTATGTGTCAGAGCGGTCACAAACAGTTTCCGTATGGCTTCTTCGTCGTCAACAACCAGGATTTTTTTATTTTTCATAGAAAACCTTAAAATAAGATATGCAGAGTTATTTTTAATCGGTATTTTTTTAAAAAGCAATAATTTTATTTTTAATTTCAAGGTTTACAATTGATAAAAATTTATTTATAATTTTTTAAATATTACTATTTCTTATCTTTTTTCTATTCAAGACATAAACAAGGAGCCCTTATGGATTTTAAAGATCTTGCGTCAAGGCTGGGGATCGATGAAGATGATTTTCAAGAGCTTGTCGAGCTTTTTGTAACCACTACTTTATCTGATATCGAAAAAATTAAAAAAGGGGTTCAAGAAGGCAATAGTCAGGACGCTGCCGCTGCATCTCATTCTATTAAAGGTGCTGCAGGCAACCTTGGATTTGATGATATCTTCACTCTTGCCAAGGACATGGAAATGCAGGCCAAGCAGGGAAGTATGGATAATTTTGAAGATTATATCCGTGATCTTGAGAACGGGGTGAGTGCCCTTAATAATATATAGTGTTTGATTTGAAAAAGGTCTATACTTATGGGAAATAAACAACCCTATACGGTTCTTGCTGTTGATGATAATCTTTTGAATTTAAAGCTCATTGAAAAATCCTTGTCCAAAGAAGGGTACAAGATATTCTCTGCGGATAACGGTCCCGATGCCAGAGCAATCGCCCTTAAGGAAAAACCGGATCTTATCTTGCTGGATATTGAAATGCCCGGAGAAACCGGATTTGATGTTATTAAGAAGCTTAAGGACAGTTCAGAAACCATTGCTATCCCGGTGATATTTCTTACCGGTGTCAGTGAAGTGGATTCAAAATTAAAAGGATTTGATCTGGGTGCCGTCGATTACATTACAAAACCGTTTCATCCCCTGGAAGTGCTGGCAAGGGTGAGGATTCATCTAAAGCTTTCAATAGCCACCAATTCTTTGATTGCAGACCAGGCAAGCAAGCTTCGGCAGGTGACCGAAGCACAGGTGGCCATGCTGCCGACACCTGAGGATAACCCTGGTGCATTATTTGGCGTCTATTATAAGGCCCTTGAAGAGGCGGGCGGCGATTTTTACGATATCTTAAATATTTCAGAAAAAATAACCGGTTATTTTGTGGCTGATTTTTCAGGTCATGATATTAAGACAAGTTACGGAACGGCTTCGGTAAAGGCCCTGCTGGCTCAGAACTGCACGCCTGTATACTCTCCGGCTGAAAGTATGAAAATGATCAATGATGTTCTTGTGGAGATTTTACCCGATGGGAAATACCTGACAGCCTGTTATATGCACATTAATCGAACCACAAAAAAAATGACTATTATCAATGCAGGTCACCCGCCGGTGGTCTGTTTGCCTAAAGATGGGGAACCATATCTGATTAAAACCAAAGGCGATGTCCTTGGTATATTTAAAGATGCTCATTTTGGAACCCAGAGTATTGACGTATCGGAGGGTGACAAGTTTTTTGCATATTCCGACGGGCTTGTTGAATCGGCACAAAACAAGATTACATGGGCAAACGGTGCGGACAGCCTTCTTCCGGTGTATAAACAAATAGCACAGGTGCCTTATGACAGGGCACCGGCAGAACTGGTTAATCATCTTTTTGGCAATGATGCATTACCCGAGGATGATATCGTTGTCTTATGCGTAAAGGTGTAACTATGTCTTTAAAAAGGGGTATTTTTGAGGTCCTGCAGACTGCTGATTCAATTTGTTTCACTTTTTCTTCAACCTTGGGAAATATTGATGATGTCTGTGAACAGACAATAAACTATGTCCGGTCAAAAATTCAAGAGATTGAAGCGCATTTATTTTCTGTTAATCTTGTTATCAGAGAAGGCCTCACCAATGCGGTCCGGCATGGTAATGTCAGTGACCCTGAGAAAAATGTTCGATTTATGTTAACCGTTGTCAACAATGAATCACTCAAGCTTAGGATCGAAGATGAAGGAGAGGGGTTTGACTGGAGAAAACAACTGAACGAAAATCTGCCCGAAGACGAGGACCATGGCCGCGGTGTTATTATCATGGATACCTATTTCAGCCATTATTCCTATAATGACAAAGGTAATATTCTATATCTTGAAAAAGATATCTCTTTCTAATTTTAATTTATTCATAACAAAACCCTAATACAATTCTAACGCTTAAATTGTAGAATTTATCCTCAAGTAATCATGCTTGATAAAAGCATTATTTTGATTTTACTATTATGAGGAGGGAGTATGAACAAATTTATTAAACTAATCTTTGTATTAATTATTTCTACGCTGATCGCATCATCTCAAAGTTTTGCAGGCAAACTGGTTATTAAAGGATCCACAACGGTTCTTCCCATTGCCCAAAAGGCTGCTGAAGCCTATATGGCAGAGAATCCGGATGTAAAGATTTCTCTTTCCGGGGGCGGTTCCGGAAACGGGATCAAGGCAATTATTGACGGAACAGCAGATATCGGTAATGCTTCTAGATTTATCAAACAAAAAGAAGTAGATCTTGCCAATGCAAAGGGTGTTTATCCCGTGCCTTTCAGGATTGCACTGGATGCCATTGTTCCTGTTGTTAACAACAAAAATGATGTAGCTGATTTTACCATGGCCCAGTTAAAAGATATTTATCTGGGTAAAATTAAAGACTGGAAAGAAATTGGCGGAACCCCGGGTAAGATTGTTGTGATTTCAAGGGACAGCTCTTCCGGGACATTCGGCGTATGGAAAGATCTTGTCATGAAAAAAGAACGCGTCATTCCCAGTGCCCTGACCGTACCTTCCAACGGCGGTATTGTACAGGCTGTTGCAAAAACGCCTGGAGCAATCGGATACGTTGGTCTGGGTTATCTTAACAGCGAGATCAAGGCTGTAAAAGTAGAGGGTATCAAAGGATCTGATGAGAATACCTTGAATGGATCTTTTCCCATATCCAGGGGACTTTTCATGTTTACAAAAGGCTGGCCAAAGGGCGAAACCATGGGTTTTATATCTTTTATTCTCTCTAAAAAAGGCCAGGAGCTTGTGAAAGATGCCGGTTCAATTCCTTTATTCTAATATATCGGGAGCTAATAGTTGAAACGCCAAGTAATCGATAAAGGAGTGCATTCGGGGTTTTTAGTGATTGCACTCTTTTCCATAACAGCCCTGTTTTGGATTGTGGTATTCCTTTTTATTGAAGGAATACCCATTTTAGATCATGTCAGTATAAAAGACTTTATATTTGGTAAATACTGGTACCCGACAGATGAACCGGCGGATTTCGGGATTTTTTCATTAATACTGGGATCAATTTGTGTCACCCTTCTTTCAGGCATAATGGCAATTCCTTTGGGGATTATGACGGCTGTTTATCTTGCGGAAATCGCCCCGCCTAGAGTGGCTGAAATTGTAAAACCCATAGTAGAACTCATGGCTTCCATGCCATCGGTGGTGATAGGCTTTTTCGGCATGGTAGTGGTGGCACCGTTTATCCAGCAGGTTTTTGATATTCCCGTGGGATTGAATATGTTTAATGCATCCCTGATGCTGGCCTTTATGGCGATACCAACCATTTGCAGTATTTCGGAGGATGCGATTTTTTCAGTTCCCACGGCTTTAAAAGAGGCGTCGTTTGCCCTGGGAGCCACCCATTTTGAAACCATTGTAAAGGTCATTATTCCGGCATCTCTTTCGGGAATTTGTACAGCGGTTATCCTGGGCCTTTCCAGAGCCATCGGAGAAACCATGGTGGTGCTGATGGCAGCAGGCGGAGCGGCCATGATACCAGGGTCCATTTTCGACCCTGTCCGGCCCTTGCCGGCAAGCATTGCAGCAGAAATGGCGGAAGCACCTTTTGGCGGTGAACACTATCATGCACTTTTTGCAATTGGTATTGTTTTGTTTATATTTACGTTTATGTTCAATTTGATTGCCGATTATATTTCTTATAAGTTCAGGCAGGTGGGAGAGGCCTCCTTGTAATGATAAAACAACGATTAATTATACAAAAATTGTGGTTTTTACTATTAAGGATTGCTGCCTTACTTAATGGTGCAGCCCTGGCTGTGATTGTTTATTTTATCTTATCCCGTGGCTGGCGTGCCATTTCATGGGAATTTTTAACAAAGGCGCCAAAGGATTCCATGACTGCCGGCGGTATCCTCCCCTGTATTGTCGGAACCATTGCCTTGTGCCTTGTGACCATACTCGTGGCATTGCCCATTGGTGTAGCCTCAGCCGTTTATCTCAATGAATATGCCGCCCAGGGAAAACTTGTACGGCTTATACGGCTTGGTATCAACAACCTTGCCGGTGTTCCCTCCATCGTATTTGGATTGTTCGGCCTTGCCTTTTTTTGTATAGTATTAAAGATGGGGGTTTCCATTGCTGCCGGAGGGCTGACCTTGGGAATCATGACCCTGCCGGTTATAATCGGAGCTTCAGAAGAGGCCTTAAAATCTGTTCCCAATACTTACCGGGAAGCATCCCTTGCCATAGGGGCAACCAAATGGCAGACCATCAGAAAAGTTGTCCTGCCTGTGGCATTCCCCGGTATTATTACAGGTTCAATATTGGGGATTAGCCGGGCTGCCGGAGAGACCGCCCCGATCATGTATACGGGGGCTGTCTTTTTTACGCCTGAGCTTCCGGCATCCATTCTGGATGAGGTCATGGCATTACCGTATCACATTTACGTGCTGGCCACTGCCGGAACCCAGATTGAAGCAACACGTCATCTTCAATACGGGACTGCGCTGGTGTTGATTATGCTGGTATTTGGAATGAATCTTTCGGCAATTATACTACGGGCTAAAATGAGAAAAAAGTTAAGGATATAGATAGATGCAAAGTAATATTAAAATGCATACCAAAAATCTGGATTTTTTTTATGGAGATTTCCAGGCACTTGATCACATCTCAATTAACTTTATTGAAAACAGGGTGACAGCTCTTATCGGACCCTCGGGATGCGGAAAAAGTACCTATTTAAGATGTTTGAACCGGATGAATGATTTGATCGCAGGAATCAGGGTAAAGGGCCGGGCCATGCTGGATGGTGATGATATCTATGACCCTTCCATCGACGTTGTAACCTTACGAAGGCAGGTGGGTATGGTTTTTCAAAAACCCAATCCATTTCCAAAATCTGTTTTTGAAAATATTGCTTATGGTTTGAAAGTTAATGGGGTGAAGGATAAGGCAAGTATCACCCGGGTTGTTGAGAAAAGCTTAAAACAGGCAGCCATATGGGATGAAGTCAAAGACAGGATGAATGAATCTGCTTTAGGACTTTCAGGGGG
>JAGLNZ010000147.1 GCA_023139225.1 Desulfobacula sp.
ATTATACATCAATGGCGGATCAGGCAGCAAAAATGCTGAGAATGAGCCTTGATGCCCTGGTGCGCACGGATGTGGACATGGCATACAAGGTCAGGGATATGGATAAGGATGTGAATATCATGAGAAATGATGCCTATGATTCAATGAAAAAAGATATTCAGGAACATCCCAAAATGGTGGGCGAAATTATTAACATGTACCTGATCTCAAGACATTTGGAAAGAATTGGAGACCATACCACCAATATTGCAGAAGAAGTGATATATCTTATAGAGGGTGAAATTATCAGACATACTTAAAATAAGTGTATATTAAAATTGACAAATGACTGTCAGTTTATAAAATTCAAATGACTGGTTTATAAATTGAAAAAAACAGGAAATAAAATGGCAAAAGAAACCATCTTGATTGTTGATGATGAACAAGACATCATCGAGCTGATCAAATATAATTTGAAAAATGAGGGCTACGCAATACTGACAGCACAGACCGGCGAACAGGCTGTTAAAATAGCCGAACAATCCCAACCGGATTTAATGGTTCTGGATTTAATGCTCCCGGGTATTGATGGCCTTGAAGTAACAAAATATTTGAAAAATAATGAACAAACCCGTGATATGCCTATAGTTATGCTGACGGCAAAAGGAGAAGAATCTGACATTGTTACAGGGCTTGAGCTGGGAGCAAATGATTATATTTCAAAACCTTTCAGCCCAAAGGTGCTGGTTGCCAGAATCCGGGCGATTTTGCGGCGGCGTAAAAAGAATTTTGCAGATACCCCGGACAGAATAAAGCAGATAGGGGAAATGATCATTGACCGGGCCCGGCACATGGTCACGATTGAAGGGAATGCAGTGGATCTGACCCTGTCGGAATTTGAATTGCTTTCTTTTCTTGCAGATAAAAAAGGCTGGGTGTTTACCAGGGGGCAGATCGTTGATGCCATTCGTGGTGAAAACTATGCTGTGACCGAAAGAAGTATTGATGTCGTTATTGTTGGATTACGAAAAAAACTGAAAAACTACGCCTCGGTCATTGAAACGGTTAGAGGTGTCGGTTACCGGTTTAGGGAATAAAAAAAATGGATAAAAAAAAGAAACTTATCTGGCAGATTTTTCCATCATTTCTAATCATTATATTTCTCTCTCTCTCATCGGTTACATCTTACTCAACCAGTTATTTTAAGAAATTTTTTCTTAAAAATTCTGAAAAAGATTTAATTATCAGGACAAAATTGCTGCAAATAAATTTTGCTGATATTTTACCGGAAGATATTAAAAATGGTAATCAGGATCAAATTCAGCATATTGATGAACACTGCAAGGAAATCGGTGAAAAGACAGGAACAAGGGTAACCATTATTCTTCCTTCCGGTGTTGTGGTCGGTGATTCTTTTGGAGATATAAAGATGATGGAGAACCACATGAAACGGCCTGAAATCATGGAAGCGTTAAAAAGAAAAAAGGGGGTTTCCATAAGGTATAGCTCAACGCTTGATAAGAATATGATGTATATCGCTCTCCCGGTGATGCATAAAGGCAGAATAATGGCCGTTGTACGGACGTCCGTCTCCGTCTCTGCCATTGACAACAAAATCAAAACGGTAAGAAATAATATTCTCATCGCATTGCTTTTCATAATCCTGACTGCCGCCATTGTAAGTTTGTATGTGACCAGAAGAATTACTTACCCCATTGAGCAAATGAAACAAGGGGCTGCCCAATTTGCCAAAGGAAATTTGAACGCAAGGCTTGCAATTCCGGCCTCTGAAGAATTGTCCAAGCTTGCTGTTACCATGAACCGCATGGCTGAAAATTTAGATGAGAAAATCAAGGATTTTGAAAACCGGAGCATGGAGCTTGAAGCCGTTCATACAAGTATGTTGGAAGGTGTCATCGCAATAGATAAAGATGAAAGAATTATTACGATTAACGATGCCGCTGCAAAAATATTTGATTTTCCTGCATCACAACTTAAGGCCAGATATATTTTAGAGGTTGCAAGGAATTTTGAATTTCAAGAATTCATTCAACGGGCATTGGCAACCCATGAACCTGTCGAAGATGATATTTTAATAACAAGGGATGATAAACTGATTTTAAATATTCATTCCACAGCCCTTTATGATACCGGTGAAAGACGTATTGGAACCTTGATAATTTTTCATGATATAACACGCATGAGAAGGCTTGAAAGAATGCATAAAGATTTTGCCGCCAATGTGTCCCATGAATTAAAAACTCCTTTGACAGCCATAAAAGGATTTATTGAAACCCTCCAGGAAATGCCGTCCACTAATGATACCAAGGAGCGTGAACGCTTTTTAAAGATTATTGATAAAAATGTAAGCCGTATGATCGATCTGATCAATGATCTTCTGGCCCTGTCAAAGCTTGAACGCTTGCAGGGAACCAATATCCAGCTTGAAAAGCAGGATATGATAACCTTGATTCAGGGAGCGGTAAATACCTGCCATGCCGGTATCCTGGCAAAAAATATTATGGTCACCATTGACTGTCCAAACGATCTTAGGGCCATGGTTGATCCCATTCTTCTGGAACAGGCCATTATCAATCTTGTGGACAATGCTGTAAAATATAGTGGCAAGAAAAGTCCCATTGCCATAACCGTATCAGCAAAGGATCATTTCATAGATATTGTGATTAAAGATAAAGGCTGTGGAATTGATAAAGAGCATTTGTCAAAGATTTTTAACCGGTTTTACAGGGTGGACAAGGCAAGAGGCAGGTATGAAGGCGGCACAGGTCTTGGCCTTGCCATTGTTAAACATATTATCCACTACCATCATGGAAAAATTAATGTTAAGAGCATGAAAGGTCAAGGCAGCTCCTTTAAAGTCAGTATTCCTGTTTAAAAGGATTATACCCGGTAT
>JAGLNZ010000148.1 GCA_023139225.1 Desulfobacula sp.
ATTTTCTACCAGACTTTTTGCTTATCATTTATATGCGCCGGGTTTTTGTTTTTTGTATTTTCTATATTAAATTCCCATGTGATTTCAAATATTTTTTTTTCAGTGGGATCAGGGATCTTGCTATGGTTTGCTTTGATATTAAACAGATCCCACATTGCTTATCTTATTAAAAATAGTTCATCAAATCAGAATTTAATTAAACATATTTTGATCACCGGTACAGGGGATAAAGCGGTATCAATCGCCAGGTATATCAAATTTCATCCTGGAACAGGGCTTCGCCTTGTCGGTTTTTTAACCCAAAATGAAAATGAAATCGGCAGTAAAATTGAAAATAAGCCTGTTTTGGGAAAAGTTCGGGATGTGGGTGAAATAATTCAGAACAATTATATGGATTGCGTGCTATATGCAGGGGAGCCTGAATATGAACAGGATTATATTTTTCTTTTTACAGCCTGCTCAGTTCGGGGTGTTGATTTCGCAACTACAAAGCCGATTCCGAAATATGATTCAACTAGTCATATACAAATTTTTCAGGAGAATATAAATAGCCTTCCAATTAAAATCATAAAATTTATTTGCCACAATTCCAGGCATCTTTTTCTAAAAAGAATGTTTGATTTGATCACTTCTGTTATACTGATTGGTGTGAGCCTTCCACTATGGATAGTGATTGCGCTTTCAATAAAATTGACATCGCCTGGTCCGGTTTTTTTTCGTCAGAAACGTATCGGTAAATATGGCAGAATATTCATTTTATATAAGTTTCGATCCATGGTTAAAAATGCTGAAAATTTTCAAGATGAGCTGCAACATCTTAATGAAATGGATGGCCCGGCATTTAAAATTAAAAATGATCCCCGCCTGACAATTACCGGGCGGTTTTTAAGAAAGACAAGCCTTGATGAATTGCCCCAGCTTCTGAATGTATTCAAAGGGGATATCAGCCTTGTCGGCCCGAGACCGGCAATTGAAAAAGAGGTGCTTTTGTATCACCCATGGGAACGAAAGAGGCTTTCAGTCACCCAGGGGATCACCTGTATCTGGCAGATCAGTGGCCGGAATACCATTAAATTTGATGAGTGGATGAAGCTTGATTTAATGTACATCGAAAACTGGTCATTAGCATCGGATTATAAGATTTTGATTAAAACCGTTCCGGCAGTTTTGTTTAGAAAAGGAGCGTATTAATTTGATACCGAATCACATATATAGTTTGTATTACCATTTTCAGGGAATAGAACAATGAAATTTATTCGTAAATTGTTCGAACGTAAAAAGACATTGGCAGCATATAAAAAGGGGATAGCTTTTTATAATGGAAAGGATTTCATTAAGGCTATTGAGCAATTTGAATTCATGCTTGCAGAAAAACTCCTTTATAGTTCAATTGAATATAACCTGGCAAAATTTTATTGCAGTCAGGCCTATAGAAATATAGGGATTATTCAGTTTGCCAAGGGAGCAAATGATCAGGCCCTGTCAAATTTTCAGCAGGCGCTTAAATATAATCCAAACCATACGGATTTAAATTATTTTATTGGAATCTGCTTGAATAATATTGGGGAATTTCAAAAAGCAATTGAATCTTTTAATAAATTACAAAAAATTGATCCTGAAAATATTCCAAACAAGCTGAAGATAGCAGTGATTTTTTATAATCTTGGGATGTGGGACAATGCAGAAAAAATTAATCGAAGTATCCTTGTAAAAAAGCCCAGGTATGCGGACGTTCATTACCATCTGGGACTTTCCCTGTTAAGCCAGGGCAAAGCAACTGAAGCTGTAAGGTCTTTTGAAAAAGCGCTAAAAATTAATCCAAATTATGTAAACGCACAACTCAAATTAAGTATTGCCCAGGCTTGTCAGGGCCAGTTTGAGAAATCATTTAAAAATTTAAATGAAATTTTGAAAATGCACCCTGATTATGCTGATGTTAATTATCTGCTCGGCATTTTAAAAGGAGAGTGTAAGGAGACTGAGACTGCTATAAAGTATCTTAAGAAAGCAGTCGAGCTGAATCCGAAATTCAAGAATGCCCAAATCAAGCTGATCATGTTCTACTGTGAGAAAGGACAAATTGATTCAGCCATTAGGCAAATCAATGAGGCTGTCCGATTTTATCCAGAGGACAAACAGTTGAATTCTGCAAAGAACCTGATCAATATAATAATGGATCTTCCAAAAGGGATCCTGGGTGACTCCTTTCAAAAGCTTGAAGAGATCTTTGGTGAAGATCAGCTTTTGGAAGATCTGGTCAATGAGTTCTATACCTATTTGGATATTATGCCGAATTTTTCGGAAATCATTGCATTGTTCAGCAATCCAAAATATGCAAAGGAAGATGCATCAATCTCTGAGGTTATGATTCCTCTAATCCTGGAACAGATAGATAAAAACCCGGATTACCCTGATCTTTACAATAGTCTTGGCTCTCAATTTTTATTTGATCAAAAACTTTATGAAGCTGAATCTGCCTTTACAAAAGCAGTTGAGTTGAATCCAAATTATGTGGCAGCCCGTATCAACCTGATGAAAACGCTTCAAAAAAGGGGCGAGTTTGAAGAAGCATATGAAAATGGAAAGATATTAGTCTCAAAAAACCTTCTTTATCCGGATGTATATTATGCAATTGGTGAAATACTTATGTCTTTAAACCGATATGAAGATGCATTGAAATATGCCAACAAGTTACTTAAATTAAGACCTGAGATGAAAAAGACCCATCTGCTTATTGGGCAAATATATCAAAAAATGGGAAATAATGAGTTCGCAAAGATAGAAGTAAATAAATGTCTTGTATCCGGTATCGCCCCTAATTTGGCAACAGAAGCACAGGAATTGTTAAATAAAATAATATAATATAAGTATCTATGAAGTTTCATTAGAAGGCAATAAATAAAATTTCCAGTTTAAAAAAGTTAGTATAAGATAAAAAAAGTAATAATTTAGATAAAAAAAGTAATAAATTGGATAAAAAAGTATATAAATTTTTGTATTTTATCAACAAAAAACCATGACAAGCCATCAAATAGATTCCATATAGATCGGCATACCCATATGGGAAACAGGGCTTTTGGGAAACTGGCATACCTATTGCAAGAAAAGATTGTAATTTTGAACGATAGCAAACCAAAGCAAATTGTGGAGACAGATAATGAAAAAATTATTAATAATACTTGCACTGAGTATTGCATTTTTAATTACAGGTACCCAGGCATGGGCAATCAGCTGGACGATTGATGATAACTATATTGGAGGGACAGCATCCGGTCCATATGTTTCGCCTGATGGTGATGTTATCGGTCCTGCCGAATTTTATGGTATCTCAGGAATGGATGTTCATCTTGCAGGGGATAGACTGACTATTGATATTTTTACAAATTATAATTATGATGGACGTCCTGACTATGATGTGTTAACAGATTTTGGAGATCTTTTCATAAGCACCACAGGCTGGACACCTTATGGCCCTGTAGATTATGCTTTAGATGATGCAAGTAACGGAACATCCTGGGACTATGCTTTTGATGTGAGCAGTGGTAAACTTTTTAAAATTTCAGGTGTGTCTGATGCAATAATTATTTCTGATACCATAATGGGATCCAAAACTGATGACTGGTATAGAGTCGGCCAGGAGGTTCTTGTGGACGAAGATGTGATGAATGCATTAGGTCCAGATTATTTAATGTCGGAATATGGTACAGCTATATATATTCCCGGTATTTATTCCATGTCATTTGATGTCTCTGCACTGTCTCTGGGATTAAGTGAAGAGATTGCATTCCACTGGACCATGACCTGCGCAAATGACGTAATAGAAGGAGCAATTACCCCGGTTCCTGAGCCAGGGTCTATGCTGCTTTTGGGAGCAGGCCTGATGGGATTGGCAGGATTTATCAGGAGAAAAAAAGTTTAAAATATATAATCTTCATAAATTAAAATAGTATTTGAAAAGGCAGAGTATTTATTCTGCCTTTTTGATTTAGCATTGTTTCATATAATCCGTTTAAAAGTCTTTGCAAGTCACCTTTTCCCCGTCAATATAAAACAGATTGATTTTTTTTTAGCATGGTCTTAGTTCTCTGTTCAAAAACAAAATTAAATGTTAAATGTAAATAAAGCATATTTAATATCCTGTAATAGTAAAATAAAAATGGCTTTAAAATTATGATTCATATGGTTTTTTCATCGATTGCCAAGCGTTATCCTGACAAACAAGCGATTATTGACAAAAAGGGATCAATAACCTACAAGAATCTTGATTTTTTATCCGGTTGCATGGCTTTCAGGATTGAAGAGATGCAAAAAAAAAGTGGTATCATCGCTATCTATTTGTCCCCGAGTATTGATGCGATCATTTCCATGCTTGGGATATTAAAGTCAGGAAATGCCTACCTTTCATTAGATGTCAATGACCCTATATCACGTACATTGAAAATAATAGATCATTCCAACCCTAATCTGATTATTGCGTCAAAATTGGGTACGGCTGAATTTGAAAAGGCAGGTGTTAAAGGGCAGTTTCTTGATGTTCAGAATTTTAGACGTAAAAACCAAAACCATATCATACAAGAAGAATTTAGTTTGGATAGTATTTCCAAATCACAGGATTCCGATGCCTATATTATTTATACATCCGGCTCTACAGGTAGTCCAAAAGGGATACCTATAAAGCATAGATCTGTTATCAACCTTTTAGAAGATTTTTCCCGGCGATGCCCTCTTGGCGTTGAGGATAGATGTTCTTTATGGACGAATCTTAATTTTGATGTGTCGGTTTACGAAATTTGGTCAGCATTGTTGTCCGGGGCATCGCTTTTTATCCCGGATCAGCGAACAAGGGCAGATACAACCCGATTTATAGCCTGGCTGAAAAAAAACCATATCACAAGCGCATATATTCCTCCTTTTATGATAGCGGAGATAGAAGAGAATCAGCAAAGGGAACCACTTGCCTTTAATCGGATATTGACCGGTGTCGAACCTATCTTGGAAAGTCTGTTGTGCTCTATTAAGAAGAGTACACCAAACCTTTGTCTTATTAACGGGTATGGGCCGGCAGAAGCGACAATTTGTGCAACTTTGTATGAGGTTCCCGAGCATACAGAAAATTCTGGTAATGCACCAATAGGAAAACCTGTCAGGAATTTAGAGGTTTACATACTTAATGAAAAGGGTGAACCAGTAGAGGATGGTGAAAAAGGGGAAATTATTATTGCAGGGATACAGGTTGCCGGCAAATATTTAAATGACCCCATTTTATCCGCAGAAAAATTTTTTGAAAACCCTTTATCAGATAGTATACCGGGGAAAATATATAGAACCGGTGATCTCGGTATACGGTTGAAATCTGGAAATATAATGTTTTCCGGCAGAAAGGACTTTCAAATCAAGCTCCGGGGATTTCGAATTGAAACAGGAGAAATTGAGAATACTATTAAAGAATTTTCAGGTATAAATCAGGCTGCTGTTGTCCTGAAAGAAAATGAGGCTCGGCGAAAAATACTTACTGCTTATATTGATACTTTTGCAGATAGAAAACAGCTGGTTGAGTTTTTAAAGAAAAGGCTTCCGAAATACATGGTGCCCTCATCAATAGTTACTCTGGAAAAAATACCCCAGACAAGCCAGGGAAAAATTGATAAAAAGAGCCTGACAGGAAGAAATGATCTAAAAGAGCTTAACAAAGAAAAACCTCAGACAAAAGAAGAAAAACTGATCGCAGAGGTATGGCAGGATTTTTTTGATATCTTTCCAATTTATCGAAATGATGATTTCCTGCTTCTCGGAGGTGACTCCATTATTGCTGTAAAAATTATCTCAAGACTAAATTCAATATTTTCAATCAACCTTGAGATAAGTTCTTTATTTGATCATTCCCAGCTTAGTGATTTCACGAAACTAATTAAAAATAGTATTGGTCCAACCAGGCCAGACACTGATGTGTTCCCCAAAAAGCAGCTTTCCAATATTCAAACAAGATCTGCCCCAATTTTGGATTATCAGTATATGATTTGGCTTTTTGAACAGATAAATCCAGGGACCAGTGTTTATCATATCCCGCTCGTATATAGCATAACTGGTGAAATAAATTGTGAAATATTAGAAAAATCCCTTGAAGCTGTTCAGCAAAGACATATCCCATTGCAGTCTGTGTTTGTTGCAGAACAAGATAGGGTTATACAGCGCAAACATAAGGCCCCCGTTCAAATAAAAATTGAACATATGGATAAAATAATAGAAGAACAAAGTCCGTTTGATATATTACCAATTGATGAGGTTCAGAGAAAATGGATCTTGGAAAAAACAAGAAAACCTTTTAATTTGGAAAAAGGACCTGTTTTCCGAACAGATATATTAATTACCGGAGAATTGACCTCTATTATATGTTTTACTTTTCATCACATCATTTTTGATGGATGGTCTGTATCAATATTTATTCGAGAATTAAACAGTTTTTACAAGTTGATGCTAAACAAAGAACCAGCTAACGAGCCCACCCTGCATTTTTCATATTATGATTATGTTTCATCACAGGCAGCCAGGGAAGAAAATGACTGGATGTCTTCAAAACCTTTTTTCATTGAATATTTCAAAGGGCTGATACCTGGCAAAACAAGAGCAGAATATAGTTACAAGGGTGAGCGCTGTCCTTTGAAGATCTCGGAAAACAATTTGAGAGAATTAAAGAAAATTGCTTTGGAAAGCAAGACAACGCCTTTTATTGTTCTTTTGTCACTTTTTCAAATTCTTCTTTATGTGAAAAATCATGAAAAGGATCAAACGACTGCTGTTGCATGGGCAGGAAGGGACAGCGTTGAAGCAGAATCCTTAATTGGATTTTTCATGAATACATTGATTTGCAGGAATTTAATCAATACAGAACAGTCATTCACATCATTTTTGCATAATGTTAAGACCAATTTTAAAAAAATACTTGGGTACAAAAATATTTCCTTTAATAAAGTATATGAATTAAGCCGCAAAAAAGGACTTAATGATAAAATAATTAAATCATTGTTTTTAATGCAGACAATGGATTCTACAGATTTCAATTTTCCGGGAATTGAATCGAAGATGGTAGATGTTGATATGCAAAAGGCCAATGCTGATATCACTTTAGAGTTTTATGAAAAAGAAAATGGGCTTAAGGGATTTTTCGAATACAAAACAGATGTTTTTAAAAAAAATGAGATAGAGGGGATGATTCAAAATTTTAATGATATTATTGCCAATATTATAAAAAACCCTGAAGCCTCCATAATCAATATTATTCGTTTGAATACCTTTCCGATTTCTCCAATGCAACATGGAATGATAATTGAATCGTTAAGGGCTCAAGAAGAAAACGGTTGTTATATTCAACAGATTGTTTTGAAAATAGAGCAACCTGTTGATTTGAAAAAATTTAAATATACATGGAAAAGGATTATTAAACATCACAGCACCCTTCGCCTGGGGTTTAAGTGGAAGGGGTTGGATTATCCCCAGCAATTTTTCATTTCATTAGAGGATTTTGAAATTGGGTTTAAAAACTGGAAGACTTTGTCAGAAAACGATAAAAATAAAAATTTGAAGTCCTTTTTAAAAGAAGACAGGAAACTGGGCTTTCTTCTCGACACACCACCCCTCATGAGAGTGACTCTTATTCAGTTTGATAAAGATCAATATACCTGTATCTGGACATTTCATCATGCTATAGGTGATGGCAGATCCGTCACTTTGGTGCTGAAAGATTTTTTTAATGTATATCACAATTATGGTGCATATCTTGAACCTTCGGGATCATTTCAGGATTACATACTGTGGCTGGAGCAAAGGGATTTAAAAAGAGAAAAATTATTTTGGATAAACAAGCTCAATAATTTTACAGAACCCATTAGTCTTCCTTTTTGTAGGAACAAAAGACATAAAGAAGAAATCAGTCAGCGATCTGCCAGAATAAAAAACGAGCTGTTACAGGTGAATCTGGCAGCACCTGACATAGCACAGAAATTGTATAAGATCTGCCAGAAAAATTCTGTCACCCTGAATTCACTTTTGATGGGGGCATGGGCCTTGCTTCTAAGCCATTATACAGGGAAAGATGATATCGTTTTTGGCGCTACGCGGAACATTAGACATTGGAGAAAAAAGGCTTCAGGTGATACCGGATTGTATATAAATACACTACCGGTAAGGCTTGAAATAGATCCTGAGGAAAATTTGATCAGTTTTCTTCATAATGTTAGAAAGGAGTGGATAGAAACTGGTGAATTTGTCCATACATCTCTGGGAGATATATTGACATGGAGCCAGATAAAAGCAGGGATGCCTCTCTTTGATATTTATTTTGCCTATGATCACGAATCGGCTGAATCAAAGCTTAAAGACCAAAAGAAATTTTTAGCATGGTCAAGTATATCTTTTTTTGAAAAAACTCCTGCGTCTTTGTTCCTGACGATACTTGGCCGAGAAGAACTTGTGGCCGGAATTAAATATGATAGTGAAAAATTCAGTTCTCAATCAGTTCAGATGATACTTGAACATTTTAAAATTTTATTAGGCTCAATAGCCAAAAGACCTGATTCTAAACTTAATATGCTTCAGATTTTAACAGCACAAGAGAAAAGGTATATTCAGGATATTCTTAATACAAAAAAAAGTAAGATTGAAAATAACTATAATTGTTTTCATTATTTTTTTGAACATCAGGTATCCCTGAATAAAGATGCCATAGCGCTGAAGGGCAATAATCAGGAATTGTCATACGGAGAACTGAATATTTTTGCCAACCAGATTGCCTCATATCTTCTTAAAAATGGAGCAGGGCCTGAAATTAAAATTGCTGTTCTACTTGATCAGGATATAATTTTAATTGCAGTGCTCTTGGGCATTTTAAAATCAGGGGCGGCATATATCCCAGTTGATGTATTAGACCCTGCCCCAAGAATTGATTTTATTATACGTGATTCAAATCCTGAAATAATTATTACATCAGATAATCACAGGCATAGGGTGGAACATCAAAATGCTTTCATTATTTTATTGGATAAAGAAAAATCCGATATAAGTGCAATGGGAAAAGATAATCCTGAAATTAATGTCACTTTGGAAAATCTGGCATATATTATTTATACTTCAGGATCCACAGGGAAGCCTAAAGGCGTTATGATAGAACATGGAGCGTTAATTGGGTTTACACAAGCTGCATGCAGCATTTATGATATCCGTCAAAAAGATAAGGTGCTGCAATTTGCTGCAATAAGTTTTGATGCTTCAGCAGAAGAAATCTATCCTGCATTGTTTGCCGGTGCCACTCTTATTATGAAACCCCGGACCATTTTACAAACCCCAACCGTATTTATTGATTTCTGTAAAAAAAATCAACTGACTGTCCTTGATCTTCCAACATCTTATTGGCATCTTCTGGTTGATGAAATTGATGTGCTTAAAATTCCTGAAAGGATAAGATTAATCATTATTGGAGGGGATGAAGCAAATCCGGATAAGGTTAGAAAATGGAAAAGGCATGTTGGCAGTCATGTTAAGCTTTTCAATACTTATGGACCGACTGAAACAACCGTTGCTGTGAGCTGGGCGGACTTATCAACAACAAAGATTGAGGATAGAGTATCCATAGGGAAACCATTTCCCAGTATGAATTTTTGTATTTTAAATCAGTTCAGCCAGCCTGTTCCACAGGGAGTACCAGGTGAGCTCTATATTGGAGGTTTACAGGTGGCAAGGGGCTATTTAAATAGACGTGGCCTTACAGAAAAAGCATTTGTCAGATTGGACAAGAAAAATAAAAAGATCCGTTTTTTCAAAACCGGTGATTTTGTAAAAATAGATCCTCAGGGAGAGATGGTATTTCTCGGAAGGGTTGACAGGCAGATTAAAATTAGAGGGTTCAGGGTTGAGCCGGGGGAAATTGAAAAAGAAGCCTCATCCCACCGTGCAGTTATAGAAAGTGCATTCATTCTTGTAAAATGCCCAGGCTCTGATTCAATGGCTATTCTGTTTATTGTATTAAAAGAAGAGTATGAGGAAGGATTTCAATTGTCTGAATACAAAAGATTTCTTTCAGAAAAGTTACCAAGTTATATGTTGCCTTCTGTCATTACAATTTTAAGTTCACTGCCCCGAACACATTCTGCAAAGGTAGATTATAATGTTTTGACCGCTCAATCGATAGAGGAAAATATTCATAGGCCAAGAAATAATAAAAATCTTTTCAAAGATCAATTTGAAAAAGAGTTGAAGGAAATCTGGATAAAAGTACTAAATTTTGAGAATTTCGGGAGAGAAGATAATTTTTTTAGTATTGGCGGATCTTCCCTCTCAGCGATTAAACTTGTCAGTATGATTGAAAAGCAATTTAAAATATCCATACCAGTTGTTACTATTTTTAAATTTCCAACCATCAAAGAATTTGCTAACCAGGTTAAAGGGTGGCGGCACGACCATACTACTTTTGACAGTCATGGAATTGTCACCATGAAAGGGGAAAAAGCACCTATCATAATGATAGGTGGTACGGTTGATAATGCAAAGGCTTATATTAATGAAGATTTAAAAGGCCACCCATTTTATCATGTATATATTTTTGCCCATACACATAATATCGAAAATAATAAAATCATACCCATTGATATTCATCAGATTGCTAAAAAATGTATTAATGAAATAAATCAAATATTCCCAGCAGGACCTTATATCATTTTAGCGTTTTGCAGAAATGCGATTGTTGCTCATGAGATCGCCTGTCAGCTTAAACAAATGGATAAAGAAACTTCTTTGCTTGTTTTAATGGATGAATTTTGGAGGAAACAAGGGGTGATATCGTTTGTACGACATAATGTGAAAGGGGTGCTTCAATTTGGTTTGTTGTACACACTGTTAAAAATTAAACCCAAGATCAAACAAACCATGAGACGGCTTCAACATTTTATAGATGGTAAAAAGGAAAGCTTTTATATAACCATAGGCAGGACAGTTCCGGAAACTGTACAGTACAGGCTTATGGAAAATGCTTTTAAGAGGGCATTCAAATCATACGAACCTAATCTATATGATGGAAATATACTTTTACTGGATTCCATGGGCTGGATGAAAAGGCATTCTTCTAAACTCAGATTTTATTATGAAGGAAATATACAAAGAATAAAATCAGATGTACAACATACAAGCTGGTTTGAGCCAGAACAAATAAAAAGAATAATCAAGGCAATAGATGATTGTTGTGAATATCGATGTTGGACAGGCCTGTAGAGATGGTCTTTTATTTTTTTTTTGAATAATATTTTTGCTGCCAAATCAAATAGAAAAATATCATATCACTTAAATATCTCCGCCAAAGGCGTTTGGGTTCAATCAAAGTCCGCCAGAACCATTCCAAACCATTTTTCTGCATCCACTTAGGTGCTCTTTTTACAAGGCCTGCTACAAACTCGAAGCTGACTCCAATGCCTATAGAGACAGGAACCTGGTATTTTACCTTATTCTCATAAATCCATTTTTCTTGCTTGGGAGCGCCTAGACCAACAAATAGAATGTCAGGGCTGGACTTTTTAATAAGCTCAATTATTTTAACCTGTTCCTTTGGATCGTATTCAAACCCCATAGGGGGAGAATATATACCGTTGATTTTAATACCTGTGAATTGTTGCCTGAGATTTTTAGCTGCCAAGTCTGCTGCGCCGGGGCGACCGCCAAGAAAAAAGAGCCGATATCCTTTTTTAGAAGCGACGTCACAAAGCCTTATAAAAAGATCTGATCCGGAAATTTTTTTTTTAAGCGGCGTACCTAAGAATCGAGCTGCCCAAATTAAAGGAACACCATCTGCTACTGTCAAGTCAGCATGCTGGTAAATTTTTGAAAAATAATTATTTTTTTGTACTTTAACGATATGATCAACATTAGGTGTAAGGACAATTGCCGGAATCCTTTTGGAAATCATTTGTTGAATACGATCAACAGCTTCCTGAAAGGAAATATTATCTATCATTACCGAACAGATATTTATTTTTGACCTTCCTTTGTTATTGTATTGAAGGTGTGTCAAACTTTTCCTTTATTATTTTTTGTAAATTAAGATAAAATTATCTACGTTTTAGACTGTCCCATGTTTCCCAGGGAAAGTTGTCCATTTTCAGCAGGTTTTGTAACAGATTCAGATCATTTGCCAAGTCGTTCTCCAACCTTTCTTTTGTATTTGGTTGCAGTGATGGAACAATATCAAATCCAGAGGCCCGGTTTGCTATGTTAATCGTAGAAATCGGCGGTATATTTCTCAAATACTTAACAGCATTCTCAAAGCCGACTTTTCGTAAAACATTGGCTGTGCGCATCATTATTTTATCGATTGCCTTGCTCCTGGCAATGTAACCCACATTTGATTTCTGATGGAGAAACCCGGATGTATGGTCCTGATTTATATTTAGGAAATTGTAAAGGGATCTTGCACTTTCTGCTTCATTCGCAATGATATTTTCCTGAAAGAGAATAAGAAATTGATTGCGGGGAAAGACATTAAACCATCGGTCTAAATGGATTCCATAGCGAGACTGATCTATGTATGTCGGATTGTTTTTCAGTCCGGTTTCGAAACTGAAATCAGGGCCTTTGACATGTCCGATTCGAATATTGTGGATGTGCTGGGAAAAGGCTCTTCTGATTGGATCTCTAAGTGTAATAATCAGTTTTATATTAGGGTCATAGGCATAGATCTTTTCCGGTATGGAATAATTACAGAAATAGGATGGGGAAAATTCTCCCATGGCTTTTACATTCTCTCTATTCTTGAATTTGGACTCATACCATTGATAACCACATTCATAGTATTTGGAAAAAAAATTAATTTCCTTTGGCTGACTGACATATGCCTGGGGATGATCTTCCAGGATGCGGTACAGCCACGAGGTGGCACATTTTTGAACGCCGATGCCGATAAAATTTGGTTTCATAGGTTAAATTATTAAAATAAAATTATTAAAGTTTGATATCAGAATCATAGTCAAAATAATCAAGCATTTCAGAAGCCTTTGCTCTGATTAATAATTTGTCATCCCTGCTCAATCTTCCAATACTCTCGTAATTGTAATTTTTTAATACCCGTGTCTGGCGATCTCCATTATTAGTTGCATCAACAATCTTGCTGACTGAGTTCAGCAATTTTTCAGAACTAATGCCGATCATAGGGGAGAGGTCATTAAGAGTTTTCTCCGGCTTGTCGCATAGGTCTTCATAACGCAGGAGAAAAAAATTATTAATATTTTTTGCCCTTTCCAACATGTATTTATTTGCTTTATTCCAGTGAGTTGCACCTCTGCCAATTTTTTTGTCACCTTTCCGTCTTATTCCTTCAGCAACTGCATAACCGTTTCTTACCATACCAATGAATAAGCTATTTGGAAAAATTTTCTGCAACCACTCCATCCGCAAGAGGTTGGCTGGTGTTTTTTCGACAATGATATTATTAATGGGCTTAGGTAAAGAACGTAACCAGTCATGCAATAAATGAGGGGCATTGTCTATGTGCTGTTGAGATGAAATGCCCAGTTCATCAGCATACTCCATCCAAACTCTTTCGAATTTTTTTTTGGGAGCTCTTTTAAACACTCGAGTATACATTTGTCCTTCATAACGATGTGTGGAAATAGCTCCGGTACCATCTAAAATCAGTTTAAGTATAGTGGTTCCAGAGTTATTACATCCAACAATAAAACACCAGAAGTATTTAGCAGTCAAAGTGCTTAAATTTTTTGGGTAGTAAAAACGACCCATAAGATGCCAACTAAGAGAACAAAGTAGATCATTATACAATATTGTCGATAGGTTACGCGCTCTTATAAACTTGCGTAATAAAAAATTATCTGCGCCGCTTTTTTGAATCAAATACAATGATATAAACCTTTATGGATTACTTGATTTAACAAACCTTGATATTTTTTTGTTGCTTAAAGATATTGGCATTTGAGTTCCTTCAAAATTATTTTACCAAAAAAAATCACTATGGATTTGAAAGTTTTTTTACTCATCCAAAATATTTTTATATATTGCTGCTACATCCTTTGCCATTCTAACATCGGAATATTGTTTGCATTGTAATTGGTACGCGTTATTTCGGATTGTTGACCAGTCTGTCTCCCCTGTAAAAAAATTTTCAGCAGCCTCTGCAATACCAAATTTATTATTGGGCTCCACAACTGAACCAATACTCTTGGATATCAAAATCTTGGGGATTCCCCCTACCTTTGTGGCAATCACTGGAACTCCGACAGCCATTGCTTCCAGAATTACCATGGGGGTTCCTTCTCCAAAAAGGCTTGGTAAAATGAAGATATCCATTTTCTTAAGTTCATTGTTTATATTTTTTTTGAAACCAATCCAATTAATATGAGAAGCAAGATTTAATTCTTCAGCCAGTTTTTTTATTTTATTTTCATATTCCAGGGTTTCAAATTGCCCAACAGCTCTTAAAGTAAAATTATACTTTTTACTCTTCAAGAGAGCCAGGGATTCCAGTAATACTTCAATCCCTTTTCTCGGGCGGAAAAGTGCAATTACCCCAAGAGTCCATCTGCCAGTCGGCGTTGAACGAGTATCTAAGGGGCCTGGTGTTGGAACTCCGTTTGGAATGCAGGTTATTATGTCAGTAGAAAAATTTTTTGACACCAAATAATTTTGGATACTGGCAGATACAGCAATAATTTTTTTATTTTTTTTAATGGATAAATTTTCAATAAACGGATTGATCATGTTTTTCCATTGATTTTCTGTACAGGTATGGGTCGGACTATGGACATGATGAATCATGGGTAATCCGGAAATTGCAGCAGTCAGGCGGCCGATCAAAGCTGCTCTCGGGGTATGGCTATGGATAAGACGGCAATCATGGGTTGCTGCAAATCTAGCTATTTTAATGCTTTGTCTCAGATCAAATTTGGTGACCATTTTAAAACTATGGATCCGTTCTTTATTTGATAGGCAGAATTGTTTAAACATTCCAGGTTTCAGACAGGCAAAGAAAATGTCATAGCCAAATTCAGGTAATTTCAAAGCAAGGATGTCCTGGACTCTTTCAGCTCCTGAAAAAAAATCTCCATTTATGATATGAAGTATATGTTTCATTGTTATTTGGTTTGACTCAATATCTGTGTGATTAAGCTGAGGATACGCTTCCGGCCATCTTTTGAAAACACGAACCTGGATACCTGAAAACCCATAAACCGAATGGAGGTCAGAATTAAATCTGGGAGATCTTTCCACAGCGGCTTTACTCTATCAAGTTCATAATTTAGAGCTTTCATCTCACTGGCGCAAATTTTTTGGCAGATCCATTTTTCAGTGGGGTTGATTGATTTTTTTTTTCGGCTTTGAAATGAGGTATTGCTGCCTATTGTGTTTGGATCAACAGGTTGTATTTGGGTCAGCAAAAAAGAATTTAGCTGCCGAGTTGTTTTTTTAAAATTTGAAATCAGATCTTCATATCGAATCATTTCTATATCTGAAATTTTATTGCGTACTTGAAAATATTTTCGGACAGCAGTCCGCCAATATAAAGCGTAAAAAAATGGGTGGTATTGTCTTTTGTCATGTCCTCCCCCCTCAATGTATTTATAGGATGCCAGAATATGACGGGGATCACGAAAAAGAAAAAGGAACGCGGCCTCCGGCAAATTTTTATATAACAGTTCTATATGCATAAAATTTTGAGGGGTTTTATCTGCCCATCGGGTTTTACCGGCTTTGTTTGCAAGTCTTGACAACACAACATCCATAAGCTCTGCCCAGTTAAGAGGATTTTTTTGATGCAAAGCAATAATATTTTTTCTTATATGGAAAATGTCCTTTTTCTTTAATTTGAATTGTCCAACAAAGTCATTATTTGTAAAACTTCTTTCCCAAGCCAGATCAAAAATCCAGTCGGCAAGATCTGCGGCCTGATTCGGGGTCAGTTTTCCATTTATGGCATCAGCTGCCTGAACAGTCTGAACATAATACAGGTCATTAATGGATAGAATATCCGGTGTCATGTTGAGGATTTTTGAAAGCAGGGTTGATCCGCTTCTTGGAAGGCCTATGAGAAAAATCTGATTTTTCATATTGCAATAATTCTTTTTTTTTGCATGTGGCAGATTGGAACCACGGTCCTGTTTTTTCTAATTAAAATAACATTGCTGACGGGAATATTCAATTATTGCTGTTGAAAATTTTTTCAATTATTGATCTGTTTGGCATTGATTCATCATTATATAAATTTTCAAGGCCAAATTTACTTAATATTTTTAGACCCGCATCAATTTGACTTGCCTTCAATTGGTTTTTCCATGAACAAATATGGGATTTCCCGGCTAAAAGATGACTGTCTTTGCATGTGGTTTTACTAGGACGATGAATTACGGTCCCTGGAATATTTATTTGTTGATTTTTATTCTTCGGATTTATATGATTAAACACGTTGGAAAGCGTATTATTAGGGTCGTTTAAAGCCTCTTCATAAAACATCACATGTAGTGTTTCCGGCTTAAACTGCAGAAGGGGGATGTAATTAATGATCGCCCAGATCAGGATTTGATTCTGAATGAAGTCATTTCTATTGTTTGTTTCTATGATTAAGTCTTTAAACGGATACAAATAATCTTGAAACAATTCAGGCTGTTTCAGGAAATCAGCAGGGTTTGTCATCCAATACCATTGCCTTGTTTTATATTTTGATAAAGCAATAGCAAAAGGATTCCGTATAAGCAAAATAATTTTCACTTGGGAAAAGTTATGAGAAACCCAGTAAGCAAGCAAATTGGCAAATATATCCTTTATCAAAAGCCCTGAATAAAATATACGGTTGTTGTCTTTGTCAACCTTGTAATTAATAAATTTTCCGTTAAAAACATTGGTTGCGAAACCTCTCATTTGATGATTAATGTCATCTGCCCTGATATATTGATGGGGTATAAAAAAAATTTTATCGTTAACAATATCCGGGTGAAAAGGCTCAAACATTTCTCTGAATTGCTTTTTATAATTTATAAGATGCGAGACCCATGTAGTACCGCTTCGTCCATCCCCGATTATCCAAATGATTTTTTTATAATTACTCAACAGATAATTTGTTTTGAGTATGGAAGACCGAATCGGATGTATCAGTTTAAATTTTATCAGTTGCTTAATATTATTCATTAAAAGACTGTAAGGTTGTAATGACTTGTTCAGCAAGGGTATCATATGATCTGTGCTTTTGAACCCAGATCCTGCCAGCTTTCCCCATTTGATGAGCCAGATAGGGATTATTAAGTAATTCTTGAATTGCTTTTGCAAATGCATCTTCATCCCAGGGTGTGCATATTCCTGCTTTGCTTTCTGATATAACAAGCTTTTGCTCTGGATGGTTATTGGCTACCACCGGTTTTGCAAGAGCCATATACTCTATTAATTTTGTTGGGGAAGTCGAGTTTAAAATAAATGTCGGGTAGAATGGCGATAAACATACTTGAGCATCTTTAATTAATTCCCATGCTTCCTTTCGGGGTATAAAGCCTGTAAATATTACTGAATCATGAATACAAAGCTCTCGTGCCGTTTTTTTTAAAAAAGGGAGAATTTGCGGATCATCATCATCTCCAACCATATACAATTTTGTTTCCGGAACGGTAATCAGGAGCTTTTTATGGACTTTTAAAAGAAATTCAAGATGCCTTTCCTTTGCCATTGTCCCCAGATATAAAATGCGTTTTTCTTTTTTAGAAGTGTTATTGGAAAATATAGACTGGCCTATCTTTTCAAGCTGTACGCCCATAGGGATTGATGTCATTTTATTAGGGGAAATACCTTGTTCAGCAATATCTTTTTTCATCTGCTCGCTTTGTACAAATACATGCTTTGCCTGTTTCATGATTATCCGGTACTGGAAAAAACTGCTGATTACTCCCCTTAGTGTATAGATTAAAGGATAGGGAGCGACCCGGGTTTTTACCTTGTATAGTTTTGCTTCCGGGAATGGATATGATAGCCAGAAAATGAATTTTGTTTTAAAAATTATTGCTGCAAAAATAGCCAGAACCGCAACCAAATACTTATCTTTTACAAGAATGAAGTCATAATGGTTTTTGCCGGTCAGTTTAAAAATTTTCAATTCATTTAAAAATGCAAATAAATGATTTGTCAGGCGGTGAATCATTAGCTGAGCCTTTTTAAAACGGCCAACAAACACACGATTTCCATGCCAATGAACCATTTTGGATTTTATACAGGGTTTTCCTGATTGAAGAATCCAATCAATCTGATGGCCTCGTTCGATAAGTTTAATGCCAAAAAGGACTTTAACATCAGGACGAAAAGGCTTAAAAGTATCCGAAGAAATAAAAAGGATTTTAAGCTTTTTTTTAATTGAAGTTTTCATGGTTTCTCAGATGTTACCAACCCAATGAATTCAGTAAATATTATGCCGGTTGTATTACTTTTCTTCTGGCTTCTAAAAAGCCCATGAAAATAAAAATAAGCTCTGGCCGGATACCATGCATGATTCCATTAGTTGCGCTGTTCAGGAATGTCACAATTATCAGGGCTACGAATATTGCCGATTGATTATCCTCGGCAACAATTTTTTTTTGGCGCCAAAAAAATACTAAAAAAGCTGAAGAAATGAAAAAGTAACCTATGATACCAGAGTATTCGAGCCATTCTATGTGAAAATTATGAGTACTGATACGCGATTTGCTGGTTTGTCTTCCAAGCCCTAATTTGCTCTCTTTCAGTCCAGTCCCAAGAATCGGATGTTTTTGAAATTCTTGCAGTCCTTTTGAAAACTGAAGTGCCCTTTCCGTGAACGACTTTTTGTACATGTCGGGTTGAAATACCCTTTTTATGGAAGCTACATTGGAGGATGGGACGTAATTATGCCGGAAGAGGTCTTTATTCAAGGGAATAAGGATTGAGATGATTAATAACACCGGAAACAATAAGACAAAGAACGTCATAATATGACCCCGGCGGATAAGATAAATGAGAAGGGGGCTTAATAATATGCTTAAAAAATAAACTCTGGAAAAAGTTGTAAATATCAAAGCAAGAGATAATACTATGGCGATTTTCCCCCATATATTCTTGTGAAAATCCGTAAAACAGAGCCAGAAAAAAACAAAACTGCCTAAGCCGGCAGCACCTACAGCAGTACGGGATAAGAAGCCGCCCATGCCTCTGCCTGTTGCACTAGAATAGATTAAGCTGAGAATAATAAAAAGCAGTGTGCCTAAAAGCAGGGAATTTATTGTTTTATTTAATACTTGTTCTGATTCTCCGGCCATCATTTTGATTGCAAAATATATGGCAATTGGAATAAAAACAGACCGATAAGCCAAATAACCGCTTCTGATAATATCTTCTGCTATAAATGTACTGGCCAAAAAAGATAAACAGAAAAGTAATAATAGAAAATCTACTGTATTAAAACCAAATTTTTTCTTGGTTAAAACTATCTGTGATATTGATATTGCAGCCAACAAAAGAACACCCAGATAAAAAGGATTGAGAATTCTTATCTGCGGGTGCATTAGAAGTTTGTAAAAGGGAAAAAGAAATAAAATGAGACATAAGAATTTATTTTGCTTGTTCAATTATATGACCCCCATATCATTACACGCGATTTTGCCTGTTTTGTGTTAAAATCGTTCTGGAAAATCCTTTAATTAACTCGATCTTCTATAATTGCGGCAAACATAATGCCCATTTTTTTTTCAAATACCCAAAGATAAGAATACCTTAACCCGTCAATAGCATTATTGCCATGACGATACAAGGCCTTGTATTTTAATTTGAATGCTGTTCGCAAAAAAAGAATGAATTTACACATTAAATTTTACAATACTAAATAAGTCAGATTTTTTTTGGGGCAACTTGAAGGTAATCTTTAATCGCTCTTATAAGGGGCGGTTCAAAAAATAAAACAGTTAAAAATTGAATTAGAATGGAGAGCCCCAGCAATATTAACGCAATCACCATGGAAGATATAAAATAAAATTTGATAATAAATAGCCCGGAAATTAGAGGTATCATAATTAAAATTTTTTTTGATATAATAATTATGAAATTATATTTGTTAAGCTTGAGCAATTGGCAGATATAAAGGAAGAAAAAGTAGATAAGGAAACATGTAATTAAAGACATTATGGCAAGTGCCAGTATGGCTGAACTGTTGAATGCGGCTGCTATCAAAAGGCTGCCTCCACGCAGGGAGAAATAAAAGATATCAAAGAACAGCCGATCTTTTGGGCGTTCAATAATTATAAATATCGAACGTAATGAAGAATACAGGAATATGAAAAAAAATGACGGGGCCAGAATTTGGATATATCGGCCTGCTTCATGCCATTCCTGCCCAAACAATATGTTGAATAGCGAGTCCCCTAAAAAAAGCAGTATTATAATAATGGGTAAAATCAGATAGCAAAGATAATTCACAAATTGGAGTATCTCTTTTTGTAACTCAATTCTGGAATCCTTCAACATGGCTGCTCTCTGTCGAAAAACTTTATTTACTGCTGAACTGATTATATTCAAGGGGTTTAGAATGACATTCCGGCAGAACGCATATGTCCCTGCAATTGTGGGGGAAAAAAGACTGATCAGCAGGATTACTATAATTTCTCTGGCACTGGTATGAAGCAAATTAGACCAAATTCCATATTTTGTGAAATCTTTATATTTTATAATAAGCTTTTTTATTTCAGGGCGTGAAACATTTTTTTTGAACTCAGGGATAAGCTTTTTTATATCCAAGAAAAAAAGAAACGTGATGGCAGATATCGCACCGGCTATCCGTCCAAAAATCAGTCCCCATGAGCCAAGGGCAGTTAAGATTCCAAGACTGATTACCGTGACCCGGTTGCTTGCTGCGGTCAATACGGATACAATTGACAAACTCTTGAACCTTGCCTGCCTGATGGCAAGTGCATTTAAAGAAAGTAAGGTTCCCCGAAAAAAAACAGCCAAAGGCAGCAGCAAAAGGTAATTTTGATACTTTTTTATGCTGAAAAAATGTTCGAAACCCGGGATTACTATCATAACCAAGATCACTATTAATATAATCAAGGAAAAAATAATGGAAGAAACCCATGATATGATAAAGACATTACAAGCGTCAGCCAGCTTTCTTGGCAGAATAATGACCTCTTCAAACCTCATAGTTGATAACGGTGCTAATATAACGACACAGGAAAGAAATACTGAAAATATCCCAAACTCAGCAGGAGAGTAGAGTCTAGTGACCAAGGGCATGGTTAGTAAAGAAATACCTTGGGCAACAAGATTACCAGAGATAAGATTTAAACTGTTTTTTATATAACCTGCCATCTTTTCAGAATGCCTTCCTGTTTAGTCTGAGAGCCTCTTGGAATGCGAATACTATTGAATCTGCAAAACTTTTTGGCGGGTCAACTAACTTTTTTCCGCTGATTGATGCATTGATGGAAAGTTTTTCATACAGGTCATGATCATCAAGCAGACGAGTAATATTTTTTTGCAGACTGTCAACTGAATCTGACTTAAAGATTAAACCATTGTATTCGTGGATAATAAAATGTGAGAATGGTCCGTAATCCGGAGCAATAACCGGTTTGCCCAGAATCAATGGTTCTACTGCTGATTTTGGAAACCCCTCTGGAAACCTGCTTTGGGATGGCGTCACAACAAACTTACATTGTTTGATTATTCCGGGAATTCGGTCGGGATTTACCCATCCAAGGCATTTCACCTGACTGTCTATATTGTTGTCGATTATTTGTTTTGCAAGATCCTCCAATGCACTGCCGGAACCTAAATAAACCAAGCGCAGATTCTTATCTTCATGCAACCTTTTCTGACATGCTGCAAGTAAATCAAAAACACCTTTAGCCGATTCTATACGCCCCAGAAAACCAATAAGTGTTTTTTGTCCGCCCTCTGTTATGCCATTCATATCAAAATTAGCTGACTTTGATGCTTCTATGAGACTTCTATAATTTGGCCCGAACACACAGATCCTTTTTTCATTAACTCCGATATTCAAAAGTTCTTTTTTAAGGTGGCGACCATGACAGATTACAAATGGGACACGCCTTATAATAAAGCTATCAATTTGACAGGTAATATTGTTTGGGAAGCGGTTTGTGGATATAAGCCTATTATGTCTGGAATGAACTAAGACGGCACCTGATAGTTTATGATACAGATAACATGCCCATAATACTGCTCTGTAATTTGCACAGATAATAAAGTCGGGTTTAAAACGGCTCAGATAACGGAATGCGAGAAAAGCATTTCTGATCATATTGAACAAGGGGCCAAAGAAGCTGTGATTACTATATTTTTCTTTAACAGTAACCGCCTGGCAGGGTCCGACCTTGATGGTTGCATCTTTATTTAAAAAAGAGATAATAAGAGTTTTTTTATTAGAAAAGAGTTTGAAAAATTGAGATATATAAGTGGAGAAGCCTGCATATATTTCATTGGATTCTGATGAGAGCTGTTGTATCTCCTTTACCGTATTCCCATGTTTAAAATATATAATACGTTTATTTTTAAAAAGGTTATCCAGATCTTTAGCCAATGTATTTCCCCTGTTTTAACTTAAGAATCGGCTTAATTGGTTTGCTCGTTTTCAGTAAACACAGCTTTCCGATGGTACAATACCGGCCGATCCATGGGTCTTGTATAAATCGGCATCCCTTGTAAAGGTATTTCTTTTATTATACTCCACAGTGATGGATCCACACCTTTTCCTAATGAACTTTGCTGGTGGGCCAGCTTGGGAAGATCAATGATATTGGTCAGCATTACATTTTTGGAATTAAAAATAATAAATAATGCACTTTCGGGTAAAGCGGCAGCATTGCCCCCATAACCGAGAATTCGAATGTTTTCGGAATTTTTTATTGTAATAACAGGCTGGTTCCCCTCAGATTTTACACCAAATATGGAAATATTTTTGACCTCATTTATTTCCATATTTGTTTCCCCCCTGGCATGCTCAAGATCACATTGATAGATAGATAAAGGACCGTTTGTCTGCCTTACCATCAAGTGGCGATAACCCATGCCTTGGGAATGATAGCTTTCTTGGAAAAAATTATACCATTTCCCAGCCCCATTCCCTGTTACCAGTACAAGAGGGATATTTCTATCCTTAGCCTTAACTTTTTTTGTAAAACCTGTTAAAGCAAAGATCTGGAAATTGACATCCCTTAAAATTGATTTATAACCACATTGCCATTTTAATGCATAGGTTTCATACAAGGTTTTCGGAACAGACAAACTACAGAAAGAAATTGAATTTTTGGAATTTTTAATAGAAGAGGTTTCGATCAAGGGTTTTCCATGCAACCTGTCAATCGTGTTATTGCCTTGCGGCCTGGCAAATATTATTGACAGATGTCTGCCGGCCCCGACTATATTACTTTTTTTGTTCATTTTTAAGGGGCTAGTAATCCGATATAATCCTTTTGGTAAAAAAATGCTCTGATTATCATCAATTGCTTTTTGCAATGCTACTGTGTCATCAGTAAAACTGTCCCCTCGGGCATTATACGGGGGGGCTTTTACATTTATTATTCCATTTGACTCCCAGCTTGGGAAATCATCATCCCAAAGGTGGCGGGATTGTAAATTTTTGGGAGGTTCTTTATTGTCAGTCTTTTTAAGCACAGATGTCCGGTATATTTTTCCATCCAGATATATGGGGGACTGATATTGAAACCCTTTCCATTTTTGTGGAATAACAGGATGAGCATACTCGGACATATGAAACCAGGCATTTTTATTGGCCATTACCGTTGAACTGTCTTGGTTGAGAACCGCAGTTTTTACGTTTTTAAAATAGACATTGTTTATGTATAGGCTCCTGGCAGCTGATATTGCGACATCCGCAGTTGATTTAAAAATTATCTGGCTGTCAACCAGGCAAATCTGACCATTTGCCGGGTGTTTCCCTTTTGTACTTTTAATAACCGGTCCTTTTAATTGTGAGATAACCTTTATGCCAACCGCACTCAGTGCTTGCATACTCCCATTTAGGATAGCATATTTTTTCTGGTCTACAAGGGTGATGCCACAAATAGTGGGCGCTGGTTGTGTCCCTTGTAAATGAAGCCCAATATCTCCCCCGATAATCGTGATATTGGTAAGGCTTCCTCCTGATCCAATGCCTCCTTCAAATCCGGTTCGGCCATCCCCGACATTAAGTGTACAATCCTGAACAGCAGATCCTTGAGCAGCACGATGACGTATGACCACTGCCCCTGGATTTCCATCTCCAATTTCAAAATCAATACCAATCAGCATTTGATTAATGGAAATATTTGGTTGAGGTTTAAAAAGATTTTTTATGCTTCTTGCCCAGAAATGGATGAGATATTTAGGCCTTTTGGGATTATCAAAGCCTCTACTGTTTGCTTTTAGTACGATTTTAGGTTTTCCCCCGACCCTTGAACCATATAACATACAGGGGAAATGGCGCCCGCCCTTAATTTTTCCGTTTGAACGAATATAGGGATTCTGAATACAATTGATTGTATCTGAAACCAGATATGTGCCGCTTGGAAAAAAGCAGACCATCTGATGGTCACGGGCGAAATTAACAGCACGCTGAATTAGTTTTGTTGAGTCATGTTTTCCTGAAGGGTCGGCAAAAAAAGGTTTTGCTGTTATATCAACAAAACCATCCCTTGCAAGCCTGGAATTTCCAAGAACGCTCGGGACAGACATTCGGATCCCATCTGGAATAGGCTTGTTAACAGTTGAATTGATAAATTTGGAAGTGGGGTGTTTGCTCTTATTAAGGGAAGTATTAGGGAGGGGTGATTCAGAAATAGGTCTCTGAGAATTGTATTCAGAGAAGTTTTTTTTTGGCATTAGTTCATCAGGTCGGCACTCTTTATTAATGAGTAACGAGAAAGCCGTTAATATCAATAACCTTATAACAACCTGAAAAAAAAAATATGATTTAAAGTCTTGAGCGTGATTTTGTTTTTTTGTGCACAATAAATGGGGAGTCATCTATAATATTCTATACATCCAGTTTGGTATTACATGATGGACATTATTGAGAACTACTCCTCCAATTACACATTCTTTATTTATGAGTAAGGCTTTTGTTTTTAGGGCTGCTTCTTTTTGAACGTGCATAGATTTAATGATTAAAAAAGTCATATCTGAAGCAACAGCAGTTGATAATGAATCATTGGAGGTCAGAACAGCAGAGGAGTCAATAAATATGCAATCATATTGTTTTTTACAGTCACTCATCAAATCCACAAACCGTTCCTGATCAAAACTGTTAGAAAATTGACCTATATTCCTGCCGCAGGTTAATAAGGATATTTTTGAGCTGACTTGAGATACAATTTCATTTAAATAGATATCTTCCAACAATGCTTCTGCAATGCCTTTATCATTTGGAACATTAAATACAGTATGAAGTCGCGGGGAGACAAAGTTTGCATCAACCAACAGGATTTTTCTGTCTGTTTTCTGTTTGTCCATATAGTTCACAAGATTGGACAGAACTGTTGTTACTCCTTCATGTCGGCGACTGCTGGTAAAATTAAACACTTGGCAATTATCTTTCTTACGGGAAAAAAGTATCTTTTTTTCAATATCACCAAGTTGCTTATTGTTATTCAGATCAAGATAGTTCCATCCAGTCAGAGAGACCGGACCTTTTCTTTGCATTGCTTCATATGTTTTGGCCATTTCTAATTATCCTAATATAGTTAAAAATAAGTTGGCAAATACGTTTCTATATCAAAGGGTTACTTGACCTTAGAAAAACTGCTAATCACAGGAAGATCAAGCAATATTTCAACATCATCAACGGTTTTTAATTTGCTGTCAAAAGATTCAAGAATAAATGGTAAGCATAAAGCGGCAATAGAACCAAAAAAGAAAGATAATATTAATAGAAGTATTTTTTTCGGAGAAACTGGAAGTACAGGCAGGGACGGTGAATCAACTATAGCTACATTAGAAATATTCCTATGCTTTTTTTCTTCATAAACACGGGATTTTTCAGTCTTTGTGGCATAAAGGAGATAGTTTTGCTTGTGAAAATCTACCTGCCGTTTAAGTTCGGTATAGGTTCTCTCTTTTTCTTTTAATTCCGAAGCCTGTTTTTTGATTTGGTCTATTTTGTTTTGTAAGGAAGCTATTCTCACTCCCATACTTTTTAATTCTAATTTATTGCTTTTAGTAATTTTTTTGATCTCATTTCGCATTTCTCCATATAACATTTTAACCTGATCATCAATGTCCTGGTATTCACGGCTTGACTTGGTGAAAGTTTTGCTAATTTCACTTCTTTTAATTAAAAGAGGAACAATGCTCTCCTCAAAGGATGTGATGGTAGGCATCATTCTCATATCTTTGGTGATTAGTACCTCATTATTGCCACGCATGCTTTGTTCGAATATCTGTATTTTACTATTTTCTTCTTCAAATGTGATTGATAATAATTGCAGCTCTTTATTCAGTTCTGTGAATAAGGTGATGTTTGCTTCATTTTGTTTGTCAAAGTTGAGTATGTTATTGGTTTGCTGAAAATTTTTAAAAGCTTTTTCGGCCATTGCAAGCCTGTCGTTGTAGATATGAGATTGATCCTCATAAAATTCTTCACTTTTCTCAACACTGAACACTCTATTATGGTGTTTTATATATTTTTCCAACAATCTTTCCAGAACAATTTTCGTTTGCTTCGGGTCCTCTGCTTTTAAAGAAACCTCCAATACGTTTGATTCATATGAATTAAATCCAATAGAGTTTTGGATAAAAGAAATATTTTTGTTTAACTGTGATGTCTTTACATTTTTTTTCAAGGACAACGATACTAATACAGAGTTAACAAATGTGCTGATAGACTCCCGGGCTTTATCAAAAAGCCCTTGATTTTGAATTTTTAAACCCAATTGGTTATCAGGAAACGATAAGATAGTATCTTTGATAACCTTAGTGCTCCTGATTAAATCAAATTCAGTGTTTAAGTCTTCAGGTGTTACCTGCCTGATTACCTGTCGTTCATCCTTCCCGGCAGTTAACACCAAGTCCTGGAAAGTTTTGGGTAGCAATAAAAGCCTGGCTTTGCTTTCATATTTTGGGGTAGCAGCGTAGGCATAAAACATCACTATGCCTATGATTAATAGAAAGATTAAAATCGCCTGCTTTTTCCAGAAAAACCAGATTCGAAAAAAATCTCTTGATGATTGCAGTTTTGTAATAGCCATATTTATTTACCTTATTAATGGTTTGTGCTCAATTACAGACCCATCTATTAACCGACCTCCTAAATCATACGGGCCAAGGAGATTCGATGGTATCATCCTGTTTATGTATTGCTCCACAAATAAGTTCATACGCGCAATTTTTGATTTAGGCACGAAAACCACGTCATATTGTTGCAAAACAATATCTTCGCTGATATTCCCTTCGGATAAGACTTTTTCCAAGTCTAATAACCTTCCCCAAGGCCGTCTTTCTTTATCCCTGCTGATCACGAGAACAGTATTTAATTTTGCTGTGTCCAATGCTCCTCCGGCACGAGATAGAATTTGGCTGACTGTATGCGGTCCTTCCATAAGGTAATAGTCAGGTTTTTCGACTTGCCCCATTATATAAACCAAATTAGCTTTCATCACTTTTAAAATTAAAGAAATAGTTAAGTTGTCGATGAGTTTGGCATACTCCCGGGTTGCTAATTCCCCCAGTTCAGGCATGGTTTTCCCCTTGGCCATGATATCAGGTAGCATTGGAAACGTTATATAGCCGTCAGGTCTGACAGTTGTTAACTTACTTTGTCCGCGCGGAGCAGTAGTAATAGCCTTTTTTAAATGGTCGATAGCCCGGTTATATTGGATCATGGTAATTGTGATAACAGGATCTTTAAAATCAGGAGCATATATTTTTATGAGTTTTTTCTGCAGTTGCTTCGGTGTAAGTCCTAATATATGAACATCCCCTATTCTAGGCATGGCTACATTACCGTCAGGCCTTACGGTTAGTCTTGTATTTATATCTTTATGATAGGCAAATTCAACCTTCAGAACATCTCCAACAGCAAGATAGTACTCAGATGTATCAGGTTTTGGAGTATAATGATATACTATTTCTACAACATCACCAGGGCCAAGTTCATATTCATACTCAATCATCGGCATCGGACGTTCATAAATGACGTCTTCGCTGATACCAACCTCAGGCTGTCCGGTGCAGGACATGCAGAATAGGCTCAGAAGTAATAGACTTGCAATAATTTTAATATATTGGATCATTTTGATCTCCTGCTTTTTATAACGTTTTATTTAAAACTTTTGAAAGTCATTAATCTTGCCTTTTTTTAAATGTAAATTCAAGGCGGCGATTGAGAGACCGCCCCTCCACTGTATCGTTTGTGGCAACCGGTATAGAAAAGGAATGCCAGCTTATAGATAAACGTTTTGGAGAAATTCCATTTTTCTGGATATAGTTAAGGCCGGATTGAACCCTCTGTTTAGAAAGATTAATGTTATATTTCATACTGCCAAAATTATCTGTATGACCGCTAATATGCAGGTCTAAAAAATTATGTTTGTTAAGAAGATTGACCACCTGGTTCAGTATAATGATTCCTTCAGGCTTTATGTTAAATTTGTCAAAATCAAATAGTACATTGCCAAGAACCACCAGTTTCCAGCATCCGTTTTCATCAACTTCGAGTCCTGGTAAAGTCCCTGGACAATCATCCTTAAAGTCAGGAACTCCATCGCCGTCACTGTCTTTAATGAGAAATATTTCCCGAACTAAATTTTCCATTTTTTCTCTTGCCAGCAAATCATCTCCACTGACTGACACACCACATTGTCCGGCAATGGCAATTTTTTTCATGGTTTTTTTGCCGGAAGGGTCATTGCCGATGTGTACGGTATAAATACAAATGTCTTCTCCATATCTGGCTTTTAATTCCTCAGCAGCAAGTACTTCTTTTTGGCCCATGTCCTGTCCATCGCTGATAACAATAACCGCTTTTTTCCCCGGATGGTCAAATAAATCTTTACCAACAGCGGTCAGTGTGGGTGCGAGAGGGCTTGCGCCATCTGCATCGAATATTTTTCTTAAACTTAGGTCGTAGGCTGTTTTGTCATATTCCTCCGGCCCATTCCCAAGCATAGAATAGACAGGATAACCAAACGTTCTAAGGGCACTGATCAGTTCTAAATCAGGAATGCTTTTGTTAAAGCAGGTTGCTAGTTTTTTTGCGAACTTAAATTTGCTGAAAAGATAATCTTGATGACATTCATTGCATCGAGCAGTGTATAACTTGTCATCCTGTTTGGCAAACTCGCGGCCACCATATTTTACTGCATGTTTTTCTGCATAGCTGCTGTCTTTATAATGATCATGACAGGCGATGCAATCATTTGAAGCCTCATAAGTCTCTGTCATTGATGCGGAAGGATCAAAAACAATTACAAAATTATCTATTTTTTTTACCATTCTTGTTTTATCTACAGGTTTACATTCATTAAAACTGAAAGAATGGTAGGCGCGTGGGGCTACCTTTTTGATCGCATTCTCCTCAACTGTAGGTTGAGGAGGGCGGTCAACACATCCAGAGAAAACAAGAAAGGTAAGTAGAAAGACTACCCTTAGAATTGATCCATATCGCATATAAAATCTCCTTAAATCTATCAGCACTTGATTTTAAAAATTTATAGCTCCGCACTTTCAATTACATAAATAGTTCACAATATAAATAGCCTATTTTAACCGATATAATTGAATTTTATGTATTTTCTTATAGTTAACAATATCTATCCCTAATTTAAAGGGCCTTGTCAATAGATAAATTATGAATTAATTAAGAAGTTCCATTGTTCGGATAGTTAATATTAGAAGGCATTTCAGAAGTATGGCGGAGTGAGCATTTGAGTTTATCTCAATTACTTTTGAGTGTATTTAAAGGCCTACAGGAAAGGAAGATGGTCAAAATTCAATTTATTTAAATAGGTAGCCGCAATGTTTTTATCGGTGAAAACGCCTATGTACACTCTATATACAAGATTTTCTCCTTGCCTGACGGGAAGGGTAAATACTAGTTTGTTTTCTTTACTTAATTTTTGAATGGTCTTGCTGGCTTCAGAATAATTATAATACGATGTGTAATGTATGTGAAAGTTTTTATTCTTATTTTTTACGATCAGATCTTTTTTTTCAATAAACGGCAGAACAAGTTTTTTCCCTATGAAAATTTTGTTGACATTTTTTATTTCAGGGTTGGCCATATGGATTAAATCAATGATCATATCACTGCCGGTACCATACTCTTTTTTTGCAATATTGAGCAGATACTCATTGGGTTTGATCTTTTTTTGACGATTCAAAGCATTGTTCTGGAATCTGTCAGTATTGCTTTCAATGTCTAAAACAGGCTTGATGGATAATTTTTCCCTGGTTTTTGAAATAGAGTATGTTTCCTGTTTTTCATCCGGTATTTTTTTTTTTTCAATAATGTCCATGGCCGGGGTATCCGGAACCTCTTTAATAATTTTAAATTCTAAAGTCTTTGTCCCGGTATTTTGGTGAGAGTGGTTCTGGTTAATAAAATTAGTACTCAAGGTTTGGGGATCAATAATTAAAAGCATGGTTATAGATACAATAACAAATACGGCAACCAGTCCCAAAGCCCTTTTATATCCAGTATTTTTTATATCCCGGGGTATTGATTTTTCACCGGATTCCATGTCTTCAATGACTTCTTTGATAATTTTGGCCCCAATAATATTTTTATCCATGGCAAATCCAATTAACAGGGCGTTATCGCAGATTTGATTGATCAGGCGGGGAATACCACAGCTTTTCTCCCATATTTTATTTAAAGCTTGTTGATTAAAGATGGTTGACCGGGTGCCTGCAATCTCAAGGCGATATTTAATGTATTCAAAACTGGTTTTTTTGTTAAAAGGAGTTAGCCTCCTGTTTAGAACGATTCTTTGTTTCAGGGGCTTTTGTGAGTCTTGGTTTAATGAATCATGAATTTCGTTTTGCCCGACCAGTATGATTTGTACCAGTTTTCTTTTTTCAGTTTCTATATTTGAAAGAATTCGAATATCTTCCAGAGATGCTTCACTCAGCAGGTGTGCTTCGTCGATAATAATTATGGCTCTTTT
>JAGLNZ010000149.1 GCA_023139225.1 Desulfobacula sp.
AATTAAGAGGAAATCATGTAAATTACTGAACCGGCACACAAATTTTAAACATTAAACCGGATAAAAAAAATGAAATTTATTGCTGACCTTCACATTCATTCAAAGTATTCAAGGGCTACGGCCAAAAATCTTGATCTTGAAAATATTTATTATGCGGCACAGATTAAAGGGGTTCGGGTTGTCGGAACAGGAGATTTTACTTATCCTGCCTGGATTGACGAGATCGAATCCAAGCTCGAAGAAACAGAACCGGGATTGTTCTCCCTGAAAAAGCAGATTGCAAAGGATATCGATAAAACAATCCCCGAAACTTGCAGAAATCCTGTCCGGTTTATCCTGCAGACGGAAATCAGCAATATTTACAAGAAAGACGACCGGGTGAGGAAAAATCATAACCTGGTCTATTTCCCTGATATTGAAAGCGTGAAAAAGTTTAATGCCAAACTTGATGCCATCGGAAACATCAAATCCGACGGGCGGCCGATACTGGGGCTTGATGCAGCGGATCTGCTTTCCATCATGCTGGATATCAATGATAAAGGGTTCTTTGTGCCGGCCCATATCTGGACCCCCTGGTTTTCCATGTTTGGATCAAAATCAGGGTTTGATTCCATTGAAGAGTGCTTTGGTTCATTAAAAGAGCATATTTTTGCCGTTGAAACCGGTTTGTCTTCCGATCCTCCCATGAACTGGCGTATTGAAGATCTTGATGATGTCCGGTTGATATCAAATTCCGATGCCCATTCCCCGGGGTATCTGGGGCGGAATGCCTCTGTGTTTGATACCACCTTGAGTTTTTCCCATATCCGCCAGGCCCTTGAAAAAAATGATCTTGAAAAATATCAGGGCACCCTGGATATGTATCCCCACCAGGGTAAATATCATTATGACGGCCACAGGAAATGTAATATCTGCCTGAATCCTGCCACCACGGCCCAAATTGACGGCATTTGCCCTGAGTGCGGACGTAAGGTGACCTATGGAGTGTTAAACAGGGTACAGGAACTTGCCACAAGACCGGAAGGGTATATGCCCGAAAACCGCCACGGATTTAAAAGCATTATTCCCCTGGCCGATATCCTTTCTGAAATTTTTGAGGTGGGTCCCAAAACAAAAAAAGTAGCAGGCTATTATAACAGGGCCATTGAAACCCTGGGACCGGAGCTTGGAATCCTTCTGGACAAATCTGTTGAAGAAATAGAAACCGCCAATGTGCCCCTGCTGGCCGAAGCCGTCATGAAGATGCGGACAGGTGATATCAGCATTGACCCGGGGTATGACGGTGAATATGGAAAAGTAAACCTTTTTTCAAGGCAGGAAAAAGAACAGCTGAAAGGAGAGAAATACCTTTTGTTTGACCTGCCGGTTAATAAGGCGGGGAAAAAGACTAAAACAAGGGTAAAAAAATCCATTCTGTCAGCAAAAAAGAATGGTAAAAAAAAGAATACAAAAAAGAACCGGAAACAAAAAGAGCCGCTCAAAACCAGAGATCTTTTAACCGGTCTGAATTCCGAACAAAAGGCAGCGGTTGAATCATCTGCCCGGGCCATGGTGATCCAGGCCGGACCCGGTACCGGAAAAACAAGAACATTGACTGCAAGAATTGCCCATCTTGTATCAAAAAAAGATATTGATCCTTCATCCATCCTTGCCCTGACATTTACCAACAAGGCGGCAAGACAACTTGAACAGCGGATAGATAAATATGTGCCAAAAAAAACAAAAGCACCTGTGCTGGCAGCGACCTTTCATTCCTTTTGCCTTAAACTCTTAAAAGAATACAAAGGGTTTAATGCATCCATTGTCGATGATTCGCATAGGACATCACTGATCAGGAAAGCCCTGGGCAAAGATATTAAAAGGGGAATGGTCAATAAAACAGATCAATTGATTTGCCAATGCAAGCAGAATTTACTTTTCCCTGATGATGATCTTAAAGAAGTCATAACCGGTGATGAATCTTATGTTTTTAAAAAGAGTTATAAAGCCTATCAGATCCTCTGCAAAGAACAGAATGTGGTAGATTTTGAAGATTTGATTTTCATGACAGTCAGGATGTTGACAGATGATGATAAGATCCTGTCAAGTGTCCGAAAAACGTATCACTATATTTTTATTGATGAATACCAGGATTTGAATTTTGGTCAGTATGAGCTTGCAAAGCTGATTTGTGAAGGCAGTCATATCGTTGTGATTGGTGACCCGGATCAGTCTATTTACGGGTTCAGGGGATCTGACAATAAATATTTTAAACACTTTGCCCTTGATTTTCCGGGATGTGAAAAAATTATACTGACTAAAAATTATCGGTCTACACAGACCATTCTTGACGCTTCTTTTCAAATGATCAGCAAGTCTTTGGAGATTGAAGAAAAATTCAAGGTTTTTTCAGATGTGGAAAGCACCAGGAAACTGATTATCAGACAGACAGCCGGCGAACTTGCAGAGGCCGTGGCCATTGGCAAGATGATTGAAAAGCTTGTGGGCGGAACCTCCTTTTTTTCAATGGACGCCGGCAAGGCAGATCCGGACGAGCAAAAAGAATATTCTTTTGCAGATTTTGCCATCCTTTATCGAACCAAAAGACAGTGCGATGCCTTTATCAACATGTTTGAAAAAGAGGGCATCCCCTTTCAGACAGCAGATAAAACAAAATTTTTTGAAATTGACGGTATAAAACAATTGATTAATTTTTGCAGAATTACGGCGCAAAGTGC
>JAGLNZ010000015.1 GCA_023139225.1 Desulfobacula sp.
ACCCTGTCATAGCCGGACAACTCTTGTATCAGACCATTTTCAATGGATTGTTTCACAAGTTTATTGGGTACCAGGGTATTAATGCCGATCATTGTTTCCGGCACTTTAATCAATTCCCAGGTATGTTTGTACTTTCTTTTAGGATTATCGCTCACTGACAACCAGACCTGTGATCCCGGGATGGCACACCCTTTCATAGACCCCGAGTTCGGGCAGTGGGCCGTCACCTTTTCACCTGTATCCAACTCTATATCGGCAAGAAACCGTTTATACCGCTTTATTAACCTCCCCTCAATTAACGGCGGCAATCCAAACCCCTGGTATTTCACATCATCATCCTTTTATTTTTCAACCATAAATAAAACGGGTCAAATGATCCATGCTTAACCCTTTCCTTATACCAAACCGGGTCAAACAAAAATCATATTTGACCGGATCTTCCCTTAACGCCTTTTTAAACCCCCGGGTAATTTCAAGTGCTGTTTTCATATCCAGACTCTTTCTTCGGGTAAACTCAAGCATCATCCCTACCTTGTACATATGTGTATCCAGAGGAATGATCAGCTGATAAGGGCTTACCTTTTCCCAACCTCCCGGATCAACCAAATCTTTTCGTACCATCCACCGTAAAAAAAGAAGGCTTCTTTTGCAGGCACTCTTCTTTTGCGGGTCTGCCACAAGATGTCCGATCTCTTTATTTTTGCAAATCTGCTTGGAAAAAAAGACAAGTCCCGGCAAAATAGTCTCATCTTTATGTGTCCATCCTGAATAAAAACAGTTTTCAAGGGATGAAAACCGATTTAAAACCTCCCTGATACCTAATAAGAGGCTGGCCAGGTGAACATCACTTGCAAACCTGTATCGAAACCCTTTAAAATCATTTGCAATGTCTTTCTTTGTCCGGGTCATGAGATAATCAAAAGGAGTGGGCTCAAGTTTTTCAAGGATGCGGCCCACGGTTTTCATAATTTGTTCAACCCGGCCATAGGCAAAACAGGCCGCAATAAAGCCTGCTATCTCCCGGTTTTTCTTTTCAGGATAATCATAGAGAAATAAAAGCGGATCAGGGTCTACATATTCCCTTTTATTATACCTTGAATAGATACGTTCCAGTTTGTCCTTTAAATGGGTCATTACAATACTCACACCTGATGCCTAAATGTCGCAATTTTTTTATCTCATGACATATAAGCAAGCAAGTACAGGGCCAAACAATTAGTCCTGGCTATATTAATTTTAAAATTGATCCTGAATCAGGCTTGAACCATTGAAAAATCCGACAAACTTTCCTTAAGAGTCTTACTCGATGAACCAGCCGCTCATCTCGTCTGCGGCAGGTTGCGCATCTGGGCCTGGTTCATCGCCCCGCGCCGGACATTCAGCCGCGACCCGTTCTGCAAGGTGAACGACCCGTTGGCCAGAGTGCGTTTCCCATTTTTCCCGACCAGAAACCAGGCTTGTTTGCCGCCCTGTAAGCCCTGCTGCAACTTTCGGCCATCCTTGAGCATCACGGTGTTTACCCCTGCCGACTTTCTCATGGTCCGTTCCATGGGATTGGGCTTTGACATGGGGTTGGGTCGGGCCTGGAGGACTTCTTCTTCCTCTTCCTCCTGAGCAAAACAAGCCACTGACGGAAAAATAACGGAAAGAAAAAATACTGATAGAATAACGAAACATACCCTTTTAGTCATAATTAAACTCTCTTTTTTTAAGAATCCAAATTTCCCCGATATATTTTTAATTGTAACAGATTATGTTAAAATGTAAATATTGTACAAAATTAAGATCAGGGCAATCGTATGTAAGATAAAAAATTACTGATGTAAAAAGTAATTTCACTTCACCTCATATACTTTATATCTGCCTATATTTAAAAAATGATAAAGATGTGGTTGATGAAATAATTTTCAGAACAGACAATCTTAGAAACAGACTGATGCTTGAATTAATGGCAAGAGGCGGTATGAGAATTGGTGAAGTCTTGAAACTAACATCTCAGGATACAGTTTTTTCCTTTTATCAAAATTAAAAAGGCCACCACTATAAAAAATATCTATATATTCAGCCATCTCCGAAAGAGACCGGATACCTCCTACAGGTGTTTGATCTTCAACCCCTGTAAGTTCCTCTATGGGGAGGTTTGTTCAGAGTTTGGGAGTAATCATAATCGCTTAACACTTCATTCCCGACTTGTTTGATCAATTCCTTTTTGGATTTCTTTTTCATTTTTTTCCAGTACGGATGATTATATTTCAATTGCTTTTTGATTAACCGCCTGATATTTTTTATGTGCAAATTTTTCTGTAATTTCAACTACTTATAATTACTTAATTATCCCGTGAATGGATACAATAAATCAGCTTTTCTTGAAAGTTTCAGATCGTTTTATGCGGCCCTGTACACAGAGGTCAGGGCATTTGGAATTTTCGGTCAGGCACTGATTACGAAAATGCTATGGAATTTAGTATAAATTTGTGCTTTATTGGTTTTAAGTTTGGGTGGAGTCAATAATTTATTACAAAACTTATTCATGGTCTTTCTCAAGTTTTTATAATTTGTTTACTTTTTTATGCAATCACAAGGTTAAAATGATCTTAATAAATATCGAAAAAATCAAACAGACCCTTGCTGCAGACCAAACAGGAAAACTGTACACTTTTTTCAACAAATGCAAAGAACAGTTGAGAACCCTGCTGATTTCATCTCTGGGAAAAGAACCGATAACACCATATCGCACGCACCTTTTGAAGCATCCTGATGGGCAGCAACGAATAAATACCTACCTTAATAATTTTGAGAAAGCGCTCAAAGGAGATGTTGATATTTTTATGGAAGATATGAAACAGATCGGTATAATTCGGGCATTGGAGGGCTTTCATTTGAATGATGTTTTCGGTTACACAGTGGCATTCAAGGAAGCGTTATGGCAGAGCGTTATTGACTACAACCTGAGTACAGATCAGGAAAATAAAAAACTCAACGACAATGATATTTTCGCCATTCATGGACTCCTCGACTGTTCTTACTACCTGCTGTCGCTTTCCTTTTTCAAAAACCGGAATGAAATCATCAAGCGCCACCGGAATCAGATTCAAGGTATGCAAGAATATACAGTCAGGATGATATCTATCTTTGATAAGGAAAAAATCTGGGCAGATGTAACCCAGGGAGTGTTCGATATTTACGGTCTCTATGGAACGATTTTGTTTTTTGATCAGCAGAAAGAGAATCTTCGTATTAGAAGAATTATCGGGCTTCAAATCTCCCACGACACATTAAAGAAGATAGCCCGGGATATGCTCCTTTCCCCCAGACCCCTTGGCATAGACGAAAATAACGTTTGCCTGGATCTGAATTCCAAAAAAGTACAAAACGAACATTTTAAACTCATTTGCGCCCCAATCAAAGGGCGTACCTCCCGACTGGCGGCAATACTTCTTGCTCACAATCAGGGAAATACTTTTTATTTTTCCAAATTTGAAAGAAGTCTTTTTCTTCAGTTTTCATACTTTACCAGCGCAGTTTTCGCAAACTGCCACATGGTTTCTGAAATAGCCCAAAAAAAAGAAGACCTGACCGAACTTACCGGAAAACTGATCTCCATTCAGGAAGAGGAAAGAAAAAAAATCGCAGCCGATATTCACGACATTTTGACCCAGGCCCTTACCGGGATCGGATATAAGGCTCTTTATTGTATGGAAATAACTGATAAAAACCCAGACATATTAAAACAGGAATTAAATGATCTTACAATAAATATCAATAAAGCTCTGCAGCAATCACGACAAATTATCTGCAATCTTCATCCCCGTATACTTGATGACATCGGAATAGTGCCGGCGATTAGACAACTCACCAACGATTGCAGTGCAAAATTCAATCTAAAAATAAATTTTTTCTATCCCCCATGTTTGAATGTCGGTCCTGAAAAGGGTATCGCAATTTTTCGAATACTTCAGGAAGCCCTGAATAACATTGCCAGGCATGCAAAAGCGCAGACTGTTGATATCATGATATCCATAACAACGAACCATTTTATAGAACTTGAGATCCGGGACAATGGCCGGGGTTTTAATCCAAATAGAATGCAAAAATCCGGAAAAAATTCCGGTATGGGACTTCTGATTATGAAAGAGAGAGCGGAAGACTTAGGGGGAACATTCAATCTGAATTCCATTCCCCAACAGGGTAGTCAAATCAACGTATCAATACCTTGCAGGAGCTTTATACATGGAATCGAAAATTAAGGTCATGGTGGTCGACGACCACGCTATTGTACGGGAGGGGCTGACGTCACTCCTTGGACTAGATGAAAAGCTTCATGTTGTAGCAGAAGCATCATCCAGCATGGAATGCCTTGACAAGATTGATAAACACATGTTCGATATAATACTGATGGATTTAAAAATGCCCGGCATCAGCGGCATAGAGGCTACGCGACTGATCAAAGAGCGTCATCCAGAAATCAAGGTTATTCTGTTGACCAACTATGATGATGAGGCCTATGTAATGGAGGCAATCAAAAGCGGTGCAGACGGGTATGTGCTCAAGGATGTTAAGCAAGGAGACTTGATACAGATTATTCACAAAATTTTTCAAAACCAGGCTTTTATTGATCCCAATGTAACCCGTAAAATGTTTAGCCAGCTTAAAAAATCCACTTTATCATGTGAAGACACCGAAAAACGCCAGGCTTTGTCCCACCGGGAGCTTCAGATTATTGTCCTGCTTGTGGAAGGCAAATCTAACAAGGAAATTGCCCAGACGATACATATTTCTCCGGACACTGTAAAATCCCATCTAAAAAACATTTATCGAAAACTTGGAGTTCACAACCGTTCCCAGGCAGCAAAGGTTTCTATCCAGGAAGGTATTGTACATCTGACACGGTGATGCCTCAACACAACTACCTTTAAAATCTATTTTTACTTTCCTTTAAAAATTAAAAAAAGCTATTTTCCCCCTTTTGGGTGATTCTATTTCACCCGAAAGGGGGATTTTTTTCTTTTTTTTTTACTGATATTTAGAAATACAGGTCAGAAGCTTTGTTATAGAAAGATTGGCATTCAGTAACGCAAAAAAGGAGAAAAGGCATGAAAAAAAGTACCGAAGGAAAAAGTGTTTCTCGCCGCGAATTTCTGAAAGGCACAGTTCTTGGAGGTGCCGCTGTCGGAGCATCCCTGATGTTGATGCCGGGGTTGCAGCCAGCCCAGGCTGCTAAAAAAGGAGTCTGGACACTTAAATATGACTGTTACATAGGACCGACCGCTGAGACTGCACAGCTAGACAACTGGTTTCTGGATGAACTTGAAAAACGAAGCAACGGCAAAATTAAAATCAAGAAGTTCTGGTCAGGATCACTTCACAAAGTTGGCCAGCATTTACCGGCTATCAGAGACGGGCTATCTGAAATTTCAATGATCAGCTTTGGCTATTACCCTGCTGATGTCCCACTCAGCAGAGGGCTTGAGTGGTATTACCGTGGTTGCGATCATGCAGATTCCCTGCTCTATGTTTGCCGGGATATGTATAATAGTACACCGGAACTTCGCAAGGAATGGGAAGACAGGAACAACGCCAAAGTTCTCTATTTTACCAATTGGAGCTATTGCCCGTTTATTATGAAGGAACCTCTTCCCAACATTGAAGCACTGAAAGGCAAAAAAGTGCGTGGATATGGAATCGGTGCTGATACCGTTAACCGGTTGGGCGGCCGTGGCATGCCGATTGTGGCAGGCGAAGTTTATACCTCGCTTGAAAGAGGTATTCTGGACGGAGCATTCGCTTTTGCATTTATCACCGCCGAAAAAATGAAGTTGCACGAACAGGCACCCTATATCATAGAAGGAGGCGCAGGCGGACATGCACCCACAACGATTGTTTTAAACCGTAATATCTGGCGTTCCCTTCCCGATGACCTCAAAGAAGTTATCAACGGCACGGTGAAAGATCTATACGACTGGAAATATCTTGACCTGTACTCAAAACTTACAGAGGAAAGTGTTGATAAAATGGTTAAGGCCGGTGCTAAATTCTCCACCTGGTCTGATTCTGAAATCAAAAAGGCACAAAAAGCGGTTCAACCTGACCAAATTGATATGTGGGTGGAAAAAATTGCAAAATCGCTCAACTTTGACGGTGTGGGCTTCCAGAAAAAGGTAGAGGCACTGATTAATAAACATGAACCCGGCAAATTAAAAACTCCATGGGAAGTCTATAAGGCAAAATATATGTAGATCTTGAAGACAAGGCTTCAAAGTGTGGCCCCGACACAGCAGATTCCCGAAATCATCTGCCTGAATATTAAATAAAACATCCGGGCAGATGATTCATCGTTTCATTTATGCTGAATCTTGAAATATAAAGGATACTAAGTCAACAATGTCCAATTCCAAACAAAAAATGCTTGTGGAAAAATTGGCTGAAAAATACAAATTATTCTGTATTTTTATGGGAGTCATTGCCGGTACCACCATAGCGATCATGATGTTAAGCACTACTATGGATGCCACATCCCGTTACCTTTTTAACAATCCGATTCCCGGAGTTTTTGAACTCAACGAAGTATTATTGGTGATCTGCATATACATGGGACTGGCATGGACCCAGATCGAACGAGGTCATATACGTGTTACCGCACTTCTAGTGAAAGTATCTAAGCGTACAGAAATCAAACTGAATATTCTGGCCTGGGTGTGTACACTTATCTTTATTTTCATACTCGGTTACCAAAGTGCTCTGGGTGCCTTGGAATCCATTGCTATCCGGGAATTCAGGTGGGGTTCTGTACAGATGCCGATATGGTGGGCAAAATGCCTGGTTCCAATTGGTTGCTGGATGATGAACATACAATTGATCATAGACATCTGGAAAGAAGTTGAAGCTCTCAGGGGACGGCTGCAGGGATAGAACCGCTGTTCACAACAATAACGCTGCTATTAAAATAAATGTTAAGGAGAATTGAATGATAGATCCTATAATTGCCGTGCTGATAAGCATACCCATTGTTTTGATCCTGCTTACCCTAGGTATTCCTGTATTTGTTTCTCTGGGACTTACCGGGTTTATGGGGTGTGTAGCCATTTCAAGCTGGGACATGGCATTGGTCCAGTTAAAAGTTTTTCCCTATGTTCAATCTGCCAGTTATCTTCTGGTCGTGGTGCCGTTGTTTGTCATCATGGGACATTTCGCCTTTAAAGCCGGAATTGGCCGAGATGTTTACCTGATTGGGCGGAGCTGGTTTTCCAGGTTTCCTGCCGGGCTGGGTGTGGCCACCATCATCGGAAGTGCCGGATTTGCAGCCTGTTCAGGGTCCAGTGTGGCAACAGCCGCCACTATGGGAGCTGTGGCTATTCCGGAAATGAGAGACCAGGGCTACGATCCCAAGTTGGCTTGTGGTATCGTGGCTGCGGGAGGTGTGCTTGGAATTCTTATCCCACCCAGTGTTATTCTGGTTTTTTATGGTGTTATTACAGATACGTCTGTTGGATCGATGCTGATCGCAGGTATCATTCCGGGATTAATCTCAGTTCTGATTTATATACTGGGTTTGATGGTCTTAAGCAAACTGGAACCGAGCCTGACACCAGAGCCGGTTTCCGTTACCTGGAAAGATCGATTTTATTCCCTTAGACACGGTCTGGGTGCTTTTATTCTTTTTTTAGTTGTGGTTGGCGGCATTTACATCGGGTGGTTCACACCCACGGAAGCCGCTGCTGTTGGTGCCTTTGTAGCCTTTATTGCCATGATAATACGGAGACGCCTGCTTGAAAATTTTTGGCATGAGCTGCTGGAATGCTTTTCTGCCACCCTGCGTACATCCTGTATGGTGTTCATCGTTATCGTAGGTGCCGGGCTTTATAGCTTTTTCCTTACCCTGGCCCAGGTTCCCCAGATGATTTCCACCTGGGTGGCGACTCTTCCCATGCCGCCGTCAGTAGTGGTAGGATTATTTTTACTCCTTTATATTCCCCTGGGAATGTTGCTCGATTCATTTTCTCTACTTTTGGTGACCCTTCCGATTATGTTTCCCGTCGTTGTCGACCAGATGGGTTTCAGCCCGCTGTGGTTTGGTATCCTTTCAACAAAACTATGCGAAGTAGGACTTATAACACCGCCGGTCGGCCTGAACGTATATGTCCTTGCCGGAGTGGTGCCGGATGTTCCCTTGTCGGATATTTTCAAGGGGTGTTCCTGGTTCGTTATCTTTGAATTAGTAACAACCTTGATTTTATTTTTATTTCCCATATTAAGCTATTGGCTTCCACTAACAATGAAATAACCAATATTTGTTCTGCAATGATATTAACAAATTTAGGTATATCCATGAGTAAATTTGATGGAAATCCGTACTATAAAAGAAGTGTTAAATGAATACAAAAGCTTCCGATCTGCATGGAAAAAATGCCATTGTAACAGGAGGAGCCAGGGGCATTGGTGCCGCCACGGCTATTACGCTGGCCAGGGCAGGCGCGAATATTATTATTGCGGATCTTATTTCAGCACAGGAAACTCTCCAAAAGGTAAAGGAAACCGGCCGCAGTGCCATTGCTGTAAAAACCGATGTATCCAAAGTTAACGATGTAAAAAAGATGACAGAACAGGCCATGGATGCATTTGGTCAAATCGATATCCTGGTAAATAATGCCGGGGTGGTTCACAGTGACAGCTTACTTGAAACATCCGAGATAACCTGGGACTGTGTCATTGATGTAAGCCTTAAGGGAACCTTTCTGTGTACTCAGTCTGTGTATCCTCACATGCGGAAGCAAAAATACGGTAAAATCATCAATGTCAGCTCGATTTCCGGAATCATAGGCGGTGCTGTTTCCAAACCTGACGATACCCCTGATATGCTAATGGGTCGATCTGGAGCGGCTTATGCCTCTGCTAAAGGAGGCATGATTGCCTTGACCCGATGGGTTGCAAAGAATATCGCCAAAGACGGAATCTATGTCAATGCCATAGCACCGGGAGCCTGTGAAACCGAAATGACCCAGGGG
>JAGLNZ010000150.1 GCA_023139225.1 Desulfobacula sp.
TATCGGAGTATATAAAAATGCTAACTGAGCTTCCATGAAATTGGCAAACTCAAAAAGCCTGTGCTCAATCTTATTGTACTTCTCAAAAAGCTCTTCTTTTGTAAAGTTCTCCAACCGTTCGGCCACCAAAGCCAAATTATTATTTTTCCCATTCCTTATTTCATCCATCACTATAATTCCTTTTATTACAAAAAAAGTTTTTAGCAAATATTATACACATGCGGGCAATTGTCAACCTGCAATAATCATTGACTGTTTACACCCCTCATGGTATCAGGTTACAATTGTTGAAGAATCTTTTTAAATAAGAACTTAGCGAATATGAAAGAGGTAAAATAATAAGAAAAATGCTGGATTTAAAATATGTAAAAAATAATCTGGGAATTGTTAAAACAGGAATAAAAAAAAGAAGGGCTAATATAGACTTTACCTCTCTTTTGGATAATGATGAAAAAAGAAAAGACAGACTTTTAAAGATAGAAGACTTAAGGCATAAAAGAAATGTTGTTTCAGATGATATTGCAAAATTAAAAAAATCTGGTCAGGATGCTGCATCCCTTATTGAACAAATGAGGGAAGTATCTGAAACAATTAAAAAACTTGATAAAGAACTTTCAACCATTGAAGAAGCAATCCATAACTTTCTTATCACTATCCCCAATATTCCCCATGAGGATGTCCCGCTAGGTTCCGATGATACTGAAAACAGGCTTGAAAAAACCCATGGTGAGCCAAAAAAATTTGATTTTAAAGTAAAGGCCCACTGGGAGCTTGGTGAAAACTTAGGTATTCTTGATTTTACAAGGGCGGCCAAAATCACAGGAGCTAGATTCCCCCTCTATCTTGGAAACGGTGCAAGACTTGAAAGAGCACTCATCAATTTTATGCTTGATATCCATATTTCTCAACATGGCTACACTGAGACCCTGCCACCCTTTATTGTGAACAGAGCCACCATGACCGGAACCGGTCAATTACCCAAGTTTGAAGAAGATCTTTTTAAACTTGAAGGATGGGACTACTACCTGATCCCGACCTCTGAAGTCCCCATGACCAATATTTATGCCAATGAAATCATTGATGAATCAATGCTGCCCTGCAAATTTACAGCTTATACGCCCTGTTTCAGGTCAGAGGCCGGCTCATACGGCAGGGATACCAGAGGTTTAATTCGGCAACACCAGTTTAACAAAGTGGAGATGGTTAAATTAACGACCCCGGAAACCTCTTTTGATGAACTTGAATCTTTGCTCGCAAATGCCGAAAAAATTCTTCAGCTTCTTGAACTGCCCTATCAGGTTGTCACACTCTGCACCGGGGATTTGGGTTTTTCAGCTACAAAAACCTATGATATCGAAGTATGGATGCCGGGTCAGGACGACCAGGGCAAATACAGAGAAATATCTTCCTGCAGCAATTGCCTTGATTTCCAGGCCAGACGTGCCGGAATACGGTTCAGAAGAAAAGACAAGAAAAAACCGGAATACGTTCATACATTAAATGGGTCCGGACTTGCTGTAGGAAGGACATTTGCAGCCATATTGGAAAACTATCAGCAGGCTGACGGATCTATAATTATCCCCGATGCATTGGTATCATACATGGGAGGCCAAAAGGTAATTGTGCATGATGCTTGATTTATTCCCCGAAAATATAAAACCTCATATCATACCAAAAGTTCAAGGTAAGCTCTATTATAAATGCCTTGGGTGCTCTGCTGAATACTCAATAGAAAAACTGTTATATGTTTGCCCTGAGTGCAATCAGGTATTGCTTATTCATGATCGAAATACCCAGGCTTTAAAACAGATTCCCGGACCTGTCTGGCAGAAAATATTTGATTTCAGAAAAATGCTGAAAATACCCGCGCTCAAGGGCATATACAGGTATCATGAATTTATTGGGTCCTGTATTCCTTTGGAATCTATTATTTATCTTGGCGAGGGTCACACCCCTGTTGTTGAAGCCAATAAAAGCTTAAAAGAGAAGGTAGGGCTTTCATTTTTCTACAAAAACGACGGACAAAATCCAAGTGCTTCTTTTAAAGATCGCGGCATGGCCAGCGCCATATCAAGCATCAAATATCTGATGGATAAAAACCTTGTATCAGATGTTATCGCTGTCTGTGCCTCCACGGGTGATACATCTGCTGCTGCTGCACTCTATGCATCTTATCTGGGTCCTTTAATCAAATCTGCTGTTCTTTTACCCCATAAAAAGGTAACCTCTCAACAGCTTTCGCAGCCTTTGGGAAGCGGTGCACAAGTCTTTGAGATTCCAGGTGTTTTTGACGACTGCATGAAAATTGTTGAACATCTGTCAACCCGATATTCGGTTGTGCTCTTAAATTCAAAAAATGCGTGGCGAATTCTTGGTCAGGAATCCTATTCCTACGAAATTGCTCAGGATTTTGAATGGAATATGAAAGATAAAGCTGTTATTGTCCCCATTGGAAACGCAGGTAATATTTCAGCAATTATGAATGGTTTCATTAAATTTTATGAAGCCAATATCATTGATTGCCTGCCTAAAATTATTGGCGTTCAGTCAGAACATGCTGACCCTGTCTTTCAATACTATCTTGAACCCGACGAGGCCAAAAGAAAATTTGTACCTGTGGATACAAAGCCAAGTGTTGCCCAGGCTGCAATGATCGGGAATCCTGTTTCAATGCCTAGGGTCGTAGAAATCACAAAAAAATATAATGCACTTGCCCTTTGTCAGCATGTATTCTTTGTTCAAGTAACGGAGCAGTCTATCATGGATTGGCAGCTTGCCGCCAATAAAAACGGCCATATTGCCTGTACCCAGGGAGGTGAGTGTCTTGCAGGACTTGTGAAGGCTCTTAATAAAAATTTGATTAATAACAAGGAGACAGCTATTCTTGATGCAACAGCGCATGCTATTAAATTTTCAGAATTCCAAGACCTCTATTTCAAATCAGAAATACCCGAAGCCTATAAAATAGATCCTGATCCAGGCAATATCAATCTGCCGTCTTTAATCTGGCCGGATGATCCAAATATAATTCCGACACAAAAAAAACGTTTGAAAGGAAAAAATTTCCAAAAGTTTGTAAAAGATATTTCCGATAAGATAGCCAAAAGGTTACAATTAAAAGAATCTGAATAATTTATGAAAAATCATATTTGTGTAAAAATATTCATTTTAACGGTTATAACACTATGTGCCTATGTTGCACCCTCCTTTTTGTCCCATTCTGAGGCTAAGGGGGTTAAGACGTCTTATAAACGGTATTCAATTTTTAAATATAAAAATGAAAATGTTCTTTGCGAACCTTATACTGTCAACAAAGATGACTGGCTATATAAAATACTTAGGAAAAAAGGGGAAATCTCTGAAAAAGACTTCCCCCATTTTATAATCATTTTCAAAGAAATTAATCCTCAAATAAGCAATATTGATGCAATTGAGCCGGGCATCAATATTCTTATCCCGTTAAAAAAAGTAGAAAAAGGGACCTATGATCAAAGCACCCCCGGCATTGTTGATATCCCGGTAATTGAGTTTACAACCCTGCCGGAAGATCTGGATCTGAGACCATTCAAAAAGGGACATAAGATCAAAAAAGGAGAAAATGTTTCAAGCCTGATTGATAAGGATTTTTTAAAAAAAGGGGGAGCCATATCGGAAGAAGGTTTAAAAGCATTCCAATTAGCAAACCCCAATATAAAAAACATCAATATTGTATATGAAGGTACTGATATTTACTTACCTGACCCTTCGATAAAATCACAACCATGGTTCAAATCTCTTTTATCAGGAAAAACAATACAAAATGAAACCAAAAAAAAAGAGCAGCAGGTTGAAGAATATAAAATAGAGGCCTATAAACTGACACAATTAAAAAAGTATTCCTCACTTATAGGCGGCACCCTTTTAAGCCACGGCAAAATATATTTTCCAGGAGAAAACGATACCAGTCAGGTTCTCGATTTATCGGCATCCCCAATTATCGAAACACACGACGGCTCCAAAATCCTGATTATATCAGGCGATAATGTGAATGATGAGCTGCTTGAATACGTAAAGACTTATTGGAAAGACCTGAAAACTCAATTAATCTCAGACGCTATTGATAAATTAAAAAACCATAGTAATACAGCCCCCAAAAAAAATATAACCTTTAAATATAAAAAAATTGTTAAAATACTCTTATCTCAAACAGATTATGACTACATCCCGAATGCAAAGATACCTTTCAGCCTTAATAATATCACTCTTGAGGCATCATTCGGTAGAATCATAAGAGAAAATACAACAGACCTTTTAATCAATTTTGGAAATGTTTACGGATCTGCTTTGGAGGTTCTGGAAAAAAAGGAGTTTGAGATTATTTCTATAACACCCAAATTAACCACACTTGAACTTGCTAAAAAATTATTCACACATCTTGGGTATACAACATGGGAAAACCCTTCTTTTTCTAATGATGAAACTATTGAAAGCATCCATGGTCTTTATGCTGTTAAAAAACATGAAAAATTATTTATTCCCATTAAACCTTTGAGCACTACTGCCATAGATTACCTGAAAAAAGAGGATATAAAGATCATATCCACGAAAAATATGTTACCCGCTCAATAAAGGAACTCATATGAAAAACCTATGTTGCCTATTTTTTTCCTTCCTTTTTCTAATATCCTGCGCGTCTAAAAACATGAATACGGAAAAGAAAAAAGAAATTGCAATTGCAACCCAACAACTTGGTGAGGAATACTATAATTCCGGCAAATATACTGCCGCACTTAAAACTCTTCTTAACGCCCATGAAACCATCCCCAATGATCCCTATCTTAATAATAGCTTAGGTCTTGTTTATCTGGCCAAGGACAGATACGATCTTGCCGAAAATCATTTTAATAAGGCCTTAAACCTTAAAGCAGACTATATCCACGCTAAAAATAATCTGGGGGCTGTATATCTTAAACAAAAAAAATGGGGCCTTGCAATTCAATGCTTTGAAGAGGTCGCCGAAAATCTTTTATATGCCACACCTGAAATGCCCTTATCAAATCTTGGATGGGCTTATTTTCGCCAGAAACTGTATAAAAAAGCCAAAGTATACTTTAAGAAATCTCTGGAAATCAGGCCTAATTTTTTAAATGCCGTCCACGGGTTATCATCCATCTATATTGAAACAGGCTACTATAACCTGGCAATTACTTTTCTTCATCATTCGCTGAAAAAAAATCCAGGTGCCGCAATACTCCACTCTGATCTGGCAAAAGTTTATGAAGCATTAAAAGATTTTGATAAAGCTAAAAGATCCTGGGATGTAGTACTGAAACTGGAACCTGAAACATCACCCCTTGCAATAGAGGCACAAAAAAGACTTTTGGAACTCAACTAGTCTGTTGTTTTAAAAGCATTACTTCTTTTGTTCCAATTGAACAATTGAAGGCGTAATAAATATTAAGAGTTCATTTCTTTTGTCTACATTAATATCTGTTCTGAAAAGCCTTCCCAAAATTGGAATTCCGGAAAGGATAGGAGTTCCGGAACTGCTATCAGTATCCGTTGTTTTTACAATTCCACCGATAACGATAGTATCATTATTGTTCACTAACAACTCAGTTTGAGCTTCATTGGTTGAAAGAGAAGGAACACCATCGGTAACAGAATCAATATCATTTTTTGTTAAATAGATATTCATTGAAATTCTTTTATCCGGTGTCACATGGGGGGTAACTTCCAACAGCAAATCAATATTTTTAAATTTAACGGAAGAACCACCGGAACTGTCCCGCTCAAGATATGCATATTCAAGTCCCTGCTTGATTTTTGCTTGCTTATTATCCAAAGTGAGTATCCTGGGAGAAGAAACAACGTTAACATCACCCTTTGTTTCAGATGCAGCTATTTGTGCATTTAAATTTGCAAAATTGTTCCCGAAAATTCTATAAAAGTTAAACGATCCCGCATTAACCGGTGATGCAATCGGATGATTTAAAGCAACACTAAAGTCTCGATTTCTGCCGGTAAAGGCTGTTTGATTTTCGGAAAAAGTTAAACCAAGACCCAGTTCCCGTGAAAAATTCTTTGTTACCTCAACAACCTTTGCTTCAATCATGATTTGCGGGGTGACTTTATCCAGGCGATAGATAATTTCCCGGGCCTGATCAATTTTTGCCTGGGTATCAGTGACAATGATCATATTGGTTCGTTTGTCGACACTGATTTTACCCCTGTCTTTAGTAAGGATCTGAGCTATATGAGGTTTAATATCCGATTCAGCATCTGAATAATTTATTGAGATATATTCTGTTATTAGAGGCTCAAAACTTTTTTTCTGTTCCAAAGTTTTTTTTCTGGCAGCAATAGCCTCCTGCAACAATTTATCTTCTTTTTTCAAGGCCTCCAGGGTTGCAATCCGGATAACATTTCCCTCTTTTTTCATGCCAAGATTATTCATTTTTAAAACAAGGTCAAGCACCTGATCCCAGGGAACCGGATTTTCCAGGGTTAAGGTCACTTTCCCTTCCACATTCTTATCAATAGCAAAATTAAGCTTTCCAACACTTCTAAGGATCCTGAAAACATTCTTAACATCAGTTTCATAAAAATCCAGCTTAATTTTTTCGCCTGTATATTTTTTTTGCGGTCCGAAAATCTCTTCTTCCATGGATTTCTTTTTATCTATAACTGCCAATGACGCTTCAGACAGACCGGCTTTCTCTTTCTGGACCTCACCCGTATGAGTTTGAGTTCCGGAGATAATTTTTTTTGTAGCTTTACTAAATACTGGTGGTTCCATTGACGATGGTTCAAAAAACATTGAAATAGTATTTTGATCCCGAATAATTCGATAGGGAACCTGGTCCCTTATTTTTATCTCAATTTTGGCAGTTTTATTTTCCCCGGGAGCCTGTACCTGTATCGGTATTAACCTTTCAACCGCCGATTTAAAATATTGAGTTAAGAGTGGACGTTTATGATAGTCCGGAATAATTGTATTATATAAATTCAAATATAATTTATTATTACCAGCCTGAGTGATATCATACTTCACAGGGTAGTTTGTTTGAACAACAATATCGGATTTACCATCCTCCATTGTATTAAACTCAATCCCGGTCATTGTTGCTGTTTTATCTGAAATAATAATATTTTCTTCGGATGCAAGGCTTTCCTGTAATTGATCCTCGGCGACAGATGACGATGGTTCAGGTATCTTATTAACTATTGTTTCATTCTTCTCTATGCTTCCAAATAGCGCTACTTCCAATATATTATCATTTTCAGTCACTTCATAGTTAAGGTCCTCTTTTAACAGAATCTCAACTTTTACGATTGTCTTTTCTTCATCAGCATACATTACAACCAGATCGCCAATACTGTTATTTTCCGGCATGACCGTTTTAAAATTGTCAGCAATTTTTGTTTCAGGAAGATAAATAGCAATTCCAAAAGGAAAAGATTGTTTTATTGATGTGTAGACTAATTTTTTATTTCCTTGAATTTTGACACCAATGATTTGATTAAGCAACTCAACACTGACAGCACTAATCAGCCTGTCAGGCTGTACAACGGCACTCTCCTTAGATATTTCAGACTGTATCTTAGCTTGTTCAGCAGTTTGAACATCTTCAGTTTTTTTTGCGACACACCCGGTAATAATAAATACAACCAAAAGAAAACCGAATATTTTAACCATACTTTCTATTCTTTTCATTGGAAAAAAAGGCATATTACTCCTCATTATCAATTTTATGAAGTTTTATTTCCTGAACATGCTCTTTGAGCCTTCCTTTATAATCCTTGACAAGCTCCTTAATCACAATACTGCTGTCTTTAATTTGGGATACTCTCCCCTGATTTTTTCCAATGTAGGTACCAATGCCGACCTCATAGCCCTTGCCACTAGCCTCCTCTACCATTGCAATCTGTTTATTCTTCATAATAATAACTGC